>JAKLEJ010000075.1 GCA_022711695.1 Verrucomicrobiota bacterium
ATCCTGACGCCTTCGAAGGCGATATTGCTGACCGAGTGCTCGGGATCGGCGCCTTCGAGTTGGACCCTGTAGCGGCCCGGCCGGCCCGAAATCTCGATATTGCGAAAGCGGATGTCGCTGACGAAACCCGGGACTTTCTTGCGCATGTACATGTTGACCACCGGCTTGAGGCGGATGAAGTCACCCTGGCCCTCGCCGTGGAGGCGCACGTCCTCCACCAGGACCTTTTGCAGGCGCATGTCCTCGCCCGGTTCGAAGAGAAAGGGCGTCATGGTGTAATGAATGATGTCGAGGTTGCGCAGGACGATGTCGCGCATGTATTCGGCGCGGCTTTCGTGGCCCAACAGGAAGATGCGGGCGCGGTCGCACCAGAGAATGCAGTTCTCGACCGTGATGCGCTCGACGTTGCTGTTGGGCGCGGTGAAATCCAATCCCTTCATGGCCACGCAGTCGTCGTCGCTGCGGATGAAGCAATCCGTGATCAGGACATCCTGCGAATTGCAGGGGTTGATGCCGTCGTCGTTCTGAACGCGGGAGTTGCAGAGCTTGAGGTTGCGGAGAGTCACGTGGCGGCTGCGCACCGGAACCACGGTCCAATGCGAGGAGCCGCGGATGGTCAGACCGCTCACCTCGATGTTGGTTCCGTATATCCCGACGGTGAACCCGTGAGGGCCTTTGCGCCATTCATAGTCCGAGCCATCGAGGATGCCCCGGCCGAGAATGCGGATCTGGTTGCCGCGGGCCACGACCGCCCCCTTGACCACGGCGCCCCCCGCCAGAACAAGAGTCTGCCCGTTGGTCACCGTCACCAACCCCGCCCGGTGCACGCCCGGCCCGTAATACACCACCCCCGGATCGCCTGCCTTGGGCAAATCCGGCTCGATCGGGTTCGCGAACAGCAGAAGCGGGCCTCTGCGCCCCTCGGGCTCGAGGCTCAGTTTTCGTGGGCCGTCCAGGCGCAGCGTCAATTCCCGCTCGTTCACCAGGGTGAACGCCGCCGCCGCGGCCGGCCGCACCACCGCCTGCGAGAGGGGCCTGCGCGATTTCACCCGCACAGAGACGGGACCTTTGACGTCGAAATTGGCGAACGAATACGGCCCGCCGAAGTCCCACTCCTTGCCGGCGAAGGGCGGATCGAGGGTGCGGGCCGCATAGACCGCCACTTTCTCGCCGTTGGCCCACACCTCGTAATCCGGCGAAGCGGTCTCTTCCACAGGCATCGCGTGGGTGACAACCTGCGCCCGGGCGGCGGCGGCGAGCGCCATCGCGCAGGCAAGTGTCAGAACGACGCGGACCGCAGGCGGGAGGCAAGGGATCCCGCGGCGACGGCGCGCCAGCGGGCGCCTCCCGATCTCCGGTTTCGTGCTTCTCATGGCTCGTTTATAGACTCCCGGAGGCTGCGGTTCAAATCCGAAGCTTACCGGTAAAAGCCGCACTCGTAGGCGGTGTCGAAGAGCGCCACGATGTTCTCCGGGGGCACTTCGCCCTGGATGTTGTGGACGTTGTTGAAGACGTAGCCGCCGCCGGGCATGAGCGCCTGGAGATTGCGGCGGACGTTCAAGGCCACCTCCTGCGGTCCGCCCCGGGGCAAGATGTGCTGGGTGTCCACCCCTCCGCCCCAGAAGGCGATGCGGTCCCCGAAACGGCGCTTGAGCTCGACCGGGTCCATGTTGCGGGCGCTGACCTGGACCGGGTTGAGGATGTGGACGCCGTTGTCGATCAGCTCAGGAATGAACTCCATGCAGGCCCCGCAGGTGTGATACCAGATCCTTGCCTGAGTGCGCGATCGGATGTACTGCACCAGGCGCTTGTGGCGCGGCTTGACGAAGCGACGGTAAATGGCCGGGTTGAACAGGGGGCCATTCTGGCCCGCCAAATCGTCCCCGATCATGATCACGTCCACCACATCGCCCACCTCGTCCAGGAACACCCGGAACCAGTCCAGCCAGAACTTGAGGGTCTGGTCGAGCATGGCCTCGCAGAAGTCAGGGTTGTCCATCAGGTCGCAAAACCACTGCTCCAGCCCGCGCAGATACCAGCAAATCTCATAGACCACCCCGGAGATGCCACTGACGACCGCGTAGGGGGTGTCTTTCCGGAGGGCCAGGGCGCGCTCGCGCAGGCCGGCAAAACGGCCCGGGTCGTCGCCCCGGGGCCAGGCGTAGGACCGGACATCCTCGATGCGGGCGCCGGCCAGCGGGTGCAGCGTGATGTCCATGTAGTAGGGAGCGTCCTCGGGCATGGACCAGCGGATGCCGAATTCGTCGGTCAGGTCGTCCCAGTTGCGTCCGTCGCGCCGGGCCTGGACAATGCCGCCCTTCCAATCGGCGGCCGCCCCGGCGGCAATGTAGCGGGTATCGACGTGGAACCGCTGCAACACCTGCTCGCAGGGGGCGGCCAGTTGCTGCACCGCGTCCATGATGCGGATCTCGTCGGCGATGCCCAGGTGCTTGAGCAACGCCCGGTAGGCGTTCTTGTGAATGCCGGTCTGGTTGCCGCCAAGATCGATCGGCACGCGGTCGGGCGTTTCGTGGTTCAGCGCTTTGAGCACCCGCTCGCGCGAGGTCATGGTTTCCTTTGTTAGCATAGGCAGTGTGTCCGCATCCGATCGTTGAGGCCGAATGCGGGCATTCTGAGGCAGCGGCCGGCGGCTTGTCAACCTGGCCCCCTCGCCGCCAATCCACGCCGAGGACGACTAACACCATGGCAGGCGGCCGTGCCCGGAGGCGCCGGCGGCGGGCAGCGGCTTATAGGCGAGCTTCGGGGAACTCATGGGGCGTGGACAAGACCCGACCGCTTGAGTAGGTTCCGGCGATGCGGAAGACAACAGGCAACACAGGGGCGGACGCGGCGACGCGCTCCCGGCCGGGCCCGATCGAAGCAAGGGGGACCTCCCCGCACTTCACCTGCAAGGTGTTTCCCGATTACCGGGCCATGAGCCGAGCCGCAGCCGACTGGCTGGCCGCCGAGATCGAGCGCAAACCCGATTCGCTCCTCTGTCTGGCAACGGGTTCCTCGCCGGCACTGACCTACGAACTGCTGGCCGCCCAGGCAGCCGAGCGGCCCGAACTCTTCCGTAAGGCGCGAATCCTGAAGCTGGACGAGTGGGGCGGGTTGCCGATGTCCCATCCCTCGACCTGCGAATCCTACCTGCGGGAAAGACTGGTCAAGCCGCTGGGATTGAAACGCGACCGCTTCTTTGGGTGGCGCAGCCAGCCGGCGGACCCGGAGGCCGAATGCCGGCGCATCGAGAGCTGGCTGCAACGCCACGGCCCCATTGACCTGTGTGTGTTGGGCCTTGGGCTCAACGGCCACCTGGGCTTCAACGAGCCAGCCCCGGCGCTGCGGCCCGGACCGCATGTGGCCCGGCTGTCCCGAACGTCGCTCACCCATTCGATGCTGCGGGGAGGGGCCGAAGGCCTGCTGCACGGCTTGACGCTGGGCATGGCGGACATCCTGCGGGCCGCAAAGGCGCTGCTGTTGGTCAGCGGCGCGCCGAAACGGAGGCCGATGCGCCGGCTGCTGGCCCGGCGCATTGCTCCCGGCTTCCCGGCCTCGTTTCTCTGGCTGCATCCCTCCTGGACGCTCCTCTGCGACCGGGCGGCCGCTTGCGGGATGGCGGTCCCGCGGCGAGAATAGGGAAAAAAGGAATTGAAACGGGGCGGCCAACTGCTAATGAATCCCGCTTCGGCGAGGGATCACCATCGTCCGAACTAAGAAACATTAGAGACTGACATGGGCAAGCCAACAGGCTTTT
Organism: Verrucomicrobiota bacterium; assembly: GCA_022711695.1. GTDB lineage: Bacteria > Verrucomicrobiota > Verrucomicrobiia > Limisphaerales > JACRJZ01 > JACRJZ01. Next base: position 3,758 of record JAKLEJ010000075.1, read on the forward strand.
TGGAATATCTGCGCGAGCTGCCGATGGACCGGCCGGCGCTGGAGCGGCTCAGAGACTGGAACGAGTTTCATCTGCCGATGGAGGAGCAGAAGCTCCGCGAGCAGGGGGCGCGATGCATGGACTGCGGCACGCCGTTCTGCCACACCGGCAAGCTCTTCAGCGGCATGGCCTCCGGCTGCCCGATCAACAATCTCATCCCCGAGTGGAACGACCTGGTTTATCGGGGCCTTTGGCGCGAAGCCATCGACCGCCTGCACAAGACCAACAATTTTCCCGAGTTCACCGGCCGGGTCTGCCCGGCGCCGTGCGAGGGCTCCTGCACGCTGGGTATCAACGCGCCGCCCGTCACCATCAAGAACATCGAGTTGTCCATCGTCGAGCGGGCGTTCGCCGAGGGCTGGGTCCAGCCCGAGCCGCCGGCGGCGCGCACGGGCAAGCGGGTGGCGGTGGTCGGCTCCGGGCCGGCCGGGCTGTCCGCCGCGGCCCAGCTCAATCATGCCGGACACCAGGTGACCGTGCTGGAGCGGGCCGACCGCGTGGGCGGACTGCTCATGTACGGCATCCCGAACATGAAGCTGGACAAGGCGGTGGTGCAACGCCGGGTCAAGCTGATGGAACAGGAAGGCATCGCTTTCCTCACCGGCGCGGAGGTGGGCGCAAACTATCCCTCCGAACGCCTCGCCCGGGAGCATGACGCGGTGGTGTTGTGCACGGGCGCCACCCTGCCCCGCGACCTGCCGGTCCCGGGGCGGCAATTGCGCGGGATTCACTTCGCAGTCGATTTTCTGACCGCCAACACCCAGGCGGTGGTCACCGGCCGCCAAGACGACCGCTTTGTCAGCGCCAAAGACCGGAACGTGATCGTGATCGGGGGCGGCGACACCGGCACGGATTGCGTGGGCACCTCGCTGCGGCACGGGTGCAAGAGCGTCGTTCAGTTGGAAATCCTGCCGCGGCCGCCGCTGGAACGGCCCGCGAACAACCCCTGGCCGGAATGGCCCAAGGTGTGGCGCCAGGACTACGGCCAGGAGGAAGCCGAGGCCTTGTTCGGGAGCGACCCCCGGCTGTACCTGACCACAGCCAAGGAATTCCTGAGCGACGACCAGGGCGCAGTCAAGGCGGTGCACACGGTGCAGATCGAGTGGACGAAGAACGAAAAAGGCCAGTTCATCCCCAAGGAAGTCCCTGGCACCGACCAGGTGCGTCCGGCGCAGTTGGTGCTGCTGGCCATGGGTTTTCTCGGGCCCGAGCAGGGGCTGCTGCGGGACCTGGGCGTGGAACGGGACGCCCGCACCAACGTGAAGGCCGAATACGGCAAGTACAGCACGAACGTGCGGGGCGTGTTTGCGGCCGGGGATTGCCGGCGGGGCCAGAGCCTGGTGGTGTGGGCCTTCAACGAAGGGCGGGGCGCCGCCCGCGAGTGCGACCGCTACCTGATGGGGCGGACCGAACTGCCCTAGGGGGCCGCACGGCCAGTTTGGATTTGCGGCAAGAGCCGGCGACGCCTATCTTGGCGCGGCCGGAAATCAACCCGGAAACTCAGAATGGCAAACAAAGAGAATCGGAACGGGAACACGCCGCTCTCGGCGGCGGAAATCACAGAAATGAAACGCGGGCTTAACCGCCTGGCGCGCAACCTGTGGTGGACGTGGAATCAAAGCGCCCAGGAGGTCTTCGCCGAGCTCTCCCCGCGGGCCTGGCAGAACCTCTACCACAATGCCGTGGCCGTGCTCCACGAGGTGTCGGACGCGGAATTGCAGGCCCGCCTGCAGAACCCCGAGCTGGCGGCGAAAGTCCGGGCGGCGCTGGAGGCGTTTGACGCCTATTTGAACGAGAAGCAAACCTGGGCGGCGGAGCACGCCCCGGCCCTGCAGCGGAACCCGGTGGCGTATTTCTCGGCCGAGTTCGGCTTTCACGAGACCCTGCCCATTGCCGCGGGCGGGTTGGGCATTTTGGCGGGCGACCACACCAAATCGGCCAGCGACCTGGGGCTGGGCTTCGTGGGAATCACCCTCTTCTACCGCGAAGGCTATTTCCAGCAGGAGATCAACTCGGACAACTGGCAGGTGGACTATTACACCCAGCTCAACCCGCGCAACCTGCCCATGGAGCCGGTGCTGGACGCGCGCGGCGAGCGGGTGGTCTGCGAGGTGGAGATCGGCATGTCGCAGGTGTTCTTCTACGCCTGGCGCGTGAATGTGGGGCGCTGCACGGTTTACCTGCTGGACAGCAACCATCCGGAAAACGAACAGCTTTACCGGGACCTGACCCTGCGCGTCTATGGGGGGGACAGCACCACCCGCATCATGCAGGAGGTCCTGCTGGGCGTGGGCGGGGTCCGCCTGCTGCGCGCTCTCGGGCTGCAGCCTTCGGTCTTCCACCTCAACGAGGGCCACGCGGCCTTTCTGGCCCTGGAACTGATCCGGGAGAAGCGCGCCCAGGGCAAGACCTTCGAGGCGGCGCTCGCCGCCACGCGCGCCGAGTGCATCTTCACCACCCACACCCCCGTGGAAGCCGGCCACGACCGGTTCACGCCGGACCTGATGCACTATGCGCTGCACAAGCTGGCCACTCGCCTCAAGGTCCCACTCCCTGAGCTGCTCGCCCTGGGCCGGGTCAACCCAGCCGATCAAACCGAGCCCTTCTGCATGACGGTGCTGGCCCTGAAAGCCTCGCGCGCCGCCAACGCCGTCAGCGAACTCCACGGCCAGGTCAGCCGCCAGATGTGGAACTGCCTCTTCCCCGGCTTGCCGGCCGAGCAGGTCCCCATCGGCCACGTCACCAACGGCATCCATTTGCTGGGCTGGATGAAAGGCCCTGCCCGCCAGTTCTGGACCAAGAAGAACGGAGGCAACTTCGAGGGCGTCGCCAACACGCCCGAGTTCTGGCAGCGCCTGGCCGACCCGGCCTTCTGCAGCGACGAAGAGCTGTGGGCCTTCCGATACCAGCTCAAGCGGGAGCTGATCGAATTCGCGCGGCGGCGCCTGCTGCTCCAAGGCCAGCGCGTCACCAAGGGCGACTACATCACCTTCGATCACCTGCTCAACCCGGACGCCCTCACGATCGGCTTTGCGCGCCGCTTCGCCACCTACAAGCGCGCCCCGCTGATCTTCGACCATTTCAGCGACATTGTCGCCCTGGCCAAGGACAAGGGCCGCCCGATTCAGTTCATCTTCGCCGGCAAAGCGCACCCGCGGGACGACGAAGGCAAGCGCTACATTCAGAAGATCATTCACCTGAGCAAGTTCTCCGAACTTCAGAGCCACATGGTCTTCATCGAGAACTACGACATGCACGTGGCCCGGCAGATGGTCAGCGGCTGCGACATCTGGCTCAACAACCCCCGCCGCCCGCTCGAGGCCTCGGGCACCAGCGGCATGAAGGCTGGCCCAAATGGCTGCCTGAACCTGAGCATTCTCGACGGCTGGTGGCGCGAGGGCTACGACGGGACCAACGGCTTCGCCATCGGCGACGATTCGCATCCCGACAACATCGAGGAGCAGGACCGGCGGGACGCGGAGAACCTCTACCGCGTCCTGACCGAAGAGGTCATTCCCTGCTTCTTCGAGCGCGACGAACGCGGCATTCCCCGGCGCTGGATCCAGATCATCCGCCGGGCCATGATCACCCTGAATCCCCAGTACAACACCTCGCGGATGGTGCAGGAGTACGCCCGCCGGTTTTACCTGGCCCGCTAAGGCGACCGGGCAAGGCGCGCGTCCTCTCCGGCGCCGGTGCGGCCGGACCCAATGCCTGGACCGTGAAGATAGCGGACATCAAATCGCTCAGCCGCGAGGAGTTGGCGGCCACCCTGGCTCAATGGAACGAGCCCGGGTACCGGACCGGCCAGATTCTCCGGTGGCTCTACGCCGGACGCGTCAGCGCCTGGGACGCCATGTCCAACCTGCCCCAGGCCCTGCGGCAACGCCTGGCCGCCGAGTACAGCCTTCACGCCCTGGAGCTCGTCCGGATGCAGGGCGCCCGCGACACCACCCGCAAGTTCCTTTGGCGGCTGCGCGACCACTCCCTGATCGAGAGCGTTCTCATTCCGGCCAACCCCGCGCTTTACGGCGACCCCAGCGACCGTCAGACCCTGTGCGTCTCCACGCAGGTGGGCTGCGCCTACGGCTGTCGCTTTTGCGCCAGCGGCCTGGCTGGCTTCAAACGGAATCTGACGCCGGACGAAATCGTGGAACAAGTCCTGGCGGTGGAGCGCTGGCACGATAAGGAAGGGGCGGCAGACGTCCGCCCCGACGCCGCCGCCCCGGATCGTTCCGAAGCGCCTGATACAGACTCCGCGCCGCCGGCCGGCCACCCACGCGGCCGGTTGATCAGCAATCTCGTGGTAATGGGCATGGGCGAACCGTTGGCTAACTACGATCACTTGATGAAGGCGCTCCGGCTGCTGAACGCGGCTTGGGGCGGGGGCATCGGCGCCCGCAAAATCACCATTTCCACGAGCGGGCTGGCCCCGGAAATCCGCCGATTGGCCGACGAACCGCTTCAGCTTCGCCTGGCCCTCTCGCTGCATGCGGGCTCGGACGAGGTGCGCAACCGGCTCATGCCCGTCAACCGCAAGTATCCGCTCAAGGAAGTGATCGGCGCCTGCGACTATTACCAGGAGCGCAAGGGCCGGCTGATCACCTTCGAATACATCCTGATTGCGGGCATCAACGACACCCTGCCCGAGGCCCGCCGCGTGGCGGTGCTGGCCCGGCGACTGCACGCCAAGATCAATCTCATCCCCTACAACCCCGTGGAAGGCCTGGACTGGAAACGCCCGGCCGAGACTGCCCAAGAAGCTTTTCTCGCGGAACTGACCCGTCTGGGCGTCGCCGCCACCCTGCGCCGCGAGAAGGGGGGCGACATCGACGCCGCCTGCGGCCAGCTTCGCCTGCGCACGGAGAGAGAACTCAAACAGGCCGGGCGATCCGCAGAGTAGCTTCTTCCACCTGGCGCTCCATCTCGGCGAAGGTCCGGCGGACCGAGTCCGTCGGCGGTCGGTCCCACAAGCTCGCCCCCAGGACCCCGAGGCATCCCATGGCGAAGCCCGGGACCATCTCATACAGCCCCCACCACCCGCCCAGGCGCCAGACGACGACCGTGGCCGCCCCGCAGAGCATCCCGGCCAGGGCGCCGCTGCGAGTCATGCGCGGCCAGATCACCGAGAGCAGCACCACCGGGCCAAACGCCGAGCCAAATCCGGCCCAGGCGTAGCCCACCAACCCCAGCACCCGGCTCTCCGGATCGGCCGCGACGGTCGTGGCCACGGCGGCCACCGCCAGCACCATTCCCCGGCCGATCCAGACCAGTTCCCGTTGGTCAGCCTTCGGCCGGAAGAACGCCTTGTAGAAATCCTCCGTCAGGGCCGAGGAGCACACCAGCAACTGGCAGGACAACGTGCTCATCACCGCCGCCAGGATGGCCGAGAGCAAGAGCCCCGCGATCCACGGGTTGAACAGCACTTGCGAAAGGGTGATGAACACCGTCTCCCGGTTGGCCCGGACCGGCTCCGCCTGTTCGGGGTGGACGGCAAAATAGGCGATCCCGAAGAAGCCGACCGCCACCGCCCCCGCCAGGCAGAGGACCATCCAAGCCATCCCGAAACGCCGCGCCGCGGGCATCGTTCTCACCGAGGCGGCCGACATGAACCGGGCCAGAATATGCGGCTGGCCCATGTAGCCCAAACCCCACGCCAGCAGCGAGACCAAGCCAATCGCCGAAGTTCCTCGAAACCAGTCGGTGTAACGCGAGTCCAGGGAACGGATGACCGACAGGGCGCTCTGGAGGCCGCCCGCGTTCACGACGACGAACACCGGCGCCAGCAGCAGCGCAAAAAGCATCAGCAACGCCTGCACCGTGTCCGTCCAGCTCACGGCCAGGAACCCTCCCACGAACACATACAGGATGGTGGCGAAGGAGCTTGCCCCCAGTGCCACCGGGTAGCTCAAACCGAAGGTCCGCTCGAAGAGGCGCGCCCCCGCCACCAGGCCGGAGGCGCAGTAGATGGTGAAGAAGACCAGGATCACCAGGGCCGAGCAGACCCGCAGCGCGCGGCCCCCATCCTCGAAGCGGTTCGCGAAATAGTCGGGCAAGGTCAGCGCGTTTCGGGCCAGCTCGGTGTAGGCCCGCAGCCGGCCTGCCACCACCCGCCAGTTGAACCACGCCCCCAGCGTCAGCCCGATGGCAATCCAGCTCTCCGAAATCCCGGCCGCGTAAAGCGCTCCAGGCAGTCCCATCAGCAGCCACCCGCTCATGTCCGAAGCCCCGGCGCTCAGCGCCGTCACCACGCTCCCCAGCCGCCGTCCGCCCAGGATGTAATCGGAAAGAGTCCTCGTGCTGCGCCAGGCCGCGAAGCCGATCGCGATCATGACGGCGAGATAGACCACGAAAGTCACCGTGGTCGCGTGCTCGTTGATTCCGCCCGCGTGCATGGCTTGAACCGCGTGCCCGGCCGGCTCGCCCCGTCGTTGCCCGCCGGCCCGGGTCCTCTCGGCCGGCGAGCTTAAGCGGGCCGCCGCACGAGCGATACCTTAAAATGCCGCGCTGCGCGGGTTCGCGGACTTGGATTCGTTCTTGCGCATTGAATTTGCCGCGGGCGGGCGCTAGGCTGCGGCCCCGTGATAGCGTTGCTCGATTATGGCTCCGGCAACCTGCGCAGCGTGGAGAAGGCGCTGGTCAAAGCCGGAGCGAATGTGCAGGTGACAACCGCGCCGGGCCTCCTCAAGGAGGCGCGGGCGGCGGTGCTGCCGGGCGTGGGCGCGTTCGACGACTGCATCGGCGCCATGCAACGGCAGGACCTGTTTGGGGCGGTGCGGGAGTTCATCGCCTCGGGCCGGCCGTTTCTGGGAATCTGCGTGGGTTACCAGGCGCTGTTCGACCGGAGCGAGGAATTCAACAGTTGCGCACAGGGCCTGGGGATCTTCCGGGGCCGGGTCGTGCGGTTTGCGGCGCAGCCGGGCCTGAAGATCCCGCAGATCGGCTGGAACCAGCTCGAGATCGCCCGGCCCGACTGCCCGCTCTACCGCGGAATCGACCCGGGCAGCCACGTCTATTTCGTGCACAGCTTCTATCCCAAGCCCGAGGAGCCCTCGATCGTGGCCACCCGTACGACCCACGGCGACACCTTTGCCTCGTCCATCTGGAAGGACAATGTGTTTGCCACCCAGTTCCATCCGGAGAAGAGCCAGGAGGTCGGCCTGCGGTTGCTCAAGAACTTCGTGGAGCTCTCCGACGGTTGAGGGACCGCGTCGTTCCACGGTTTTCCGATGCGCTGCTGGGCTCGACGATGCCCCGTAGTGGACTCCTTTCAGAACGGCTGACCTGCCGGTGAAATGGGCCGGCTCACGCCTTTCTTTCCCCAGCCCTTGACTATAGCGGAAAAGTGATATCTTTAAGGGTTGTCAACGGTTCAGATAAACTGAATTAACAGTA
>JAKLEJ010000076.1 GCA_022711695.1 Verrucomicrobiota bacterium
AGAGCTGTTTGCCACCCCGGTGCTCCGGCTCAACGACGGTTCACGGCCCGTGGATGCGCCCCTGCGGGGCGCCAGGGAATTCGATATCCGCGTGGGCGACGGCGGAGATGGGCGCGGGTGGGACCAAGCGCTTTGGGGCGGAGCGGAGATTCACCTTCAGGACGGCAGCCGCCTGCGCTTGCAGGACCTGCCATGGGCCGACGCCGTGGACCCCAGCCCGGCGCGGCTCTCGTTCCAATACGGAGACAAACCGGGCGCGGACCTGCTGAAGAGCTGGAACCGCGAGGTTCGGACGTCACCCCTGCCGAACGGGGGGCGCCTGCAGGAAATACTGTTCAAGGATCCGGCCACCGAGCTCGAGTTGCGCATCAGCGCGAAGGTGTTCGCCGACTTTCCCGCCGTGGAATGGGTGGCCACCTTCAAGAACACCGGCGCCAGCGACACCCCGCTGATCAAGGATATTCGGTCGCTGGACGGCGTCTTCGCCCTGCCGGCCGCCCAGGCTGCCACCCTGCATTGGGCGCTGGGCGGCGTGTCCTCCTTTGACGATTTCGCGCCCAGGACCACCGAACTCAAGCCGGGCGCCCGATTCGCGCTCGAACCCGGCGAGGGGCGTTCCTCGAGCGAAATCCTGCCGTTCTTCAATCTCGAGGGGGCCGACGCCGGCGTGGTGCTGGCGGTGGGGTGGAGCGGGCGCTGGGCGGCGCAGTTCGAGTCCGCGCAGCCCGGCATCGTGCGGGTGCGCGCAGGCATGGCGCAAACGAGTTTGACGCTTCACCCCGGCGAGGCCATCCGCACCCCGAGCACGCTGGCCTTGTTCTACCAGGGCGACCGGTGGCGGGGCCAGAATCTGCTCCGCCAGTTCCTGCTGACGCATCATCGGCCCCAGCGAAACGGCCGGCCCATGGCAGCGCCGATCACCTGCGGCAACTGGGGCGGGACCCGGGCCGAGGTGCACCTGGACAACATCCGGCGGTTCATCGAGCACAAGCTGCCGATCGAGTATTACTGGATCGACGCCGAATGGTATGGGAACACGAGCGGCGACACCGGCTGGGCCTCGAACGTGGGCCGCTGGAACGTCAAGACCAACCTCTACCCGCAGGGCTTCAAGCCGCTCAGCGAGGCGCTGCGCAAGGACCGGCGCGAACTCATGCTTTGGTTCGAGCCGGAGCGGGTCATGGCCGGGACCCCTTGGGCCCGGGACCATCGCGGCTGGATGCTTGAGGCCGGCTCCAGCACCCTGCTCCTCAACCTCGGCAACGCCCAGGCCCGGCAATTCGTGACCGACTTCATCGCCGACCGCATCCGCGAGTTCGGCCTGGGCTGCTACCGGCAGGATTTCAACATGGACCCCCTTCCCTATTGGCGGAAAGCCGACGCCCCCGGGCGCCAGGGCCTGAGCGAAATCCGGCACATCGAGGGCCTGTACGCCTTCTGGGACGCGTTGCTGGCGAGGGATCCGAACCTGATTCTCGACAACTGCGCCTCGGGCGGACGGCGCATCGATCTCGAGACGATAGGCCGAGCCACGCCCTTGTGGCGGACCGACGGTCCGCGGGACCCCATTGCTCATCAGTGCCACACATACGGGCTGATGGCCTGGGTTCCCCTCAGCGCCACCAGCCAGGACCGCGAGGGCGACGACTATGAGTTTCGCAGCAGCATGTGCTCGAGTCTCTGCATCAACTGGGCGCACTCCGGAGACGGCCCGTGCGAGAAGCTGCCGGCCGATTTCCCCTTCGATTGGGCCCGGCGGGTTCTGAACCAGTACGTCTCCATCCGCGATTATTACTACGGCGATTACTATCCGCTCACTCCGCACTCAAGCGCGGCAGACGCGTGGATGGCTTACCAGCTTGACCGTCCCGAGCGCGGCGACGGTCTGGTGGTGGCGCTGCGCCGGCACAAGAGCCCGTTCGAGGCCGCCCGCCTGCCACTGCGCGGCCTGGAGGCCGACAAGACCTACCGGGTCACGAACCTGGACACCGGCGAAGCGCAGCGCGTCAGCGGCCAGAATCTGCGCGACCGCGGGCTCGCCGTCCCCATCCTGAAGATGCCTGGCTCGGCGTTGCTCATCTACCAGCGGCAGTAGTCCAGCCCCAGCCCTGCGAGGCCAGGAGCTCCCTCCCCCCGAGAAGCCCCGATCCAGGGACGCGTCTCGCGTCACCGCGCCCGGTTCTTTCGGAACGGGCGCGAGAAAGGACGTGCAATCCGACGGCGGTTGCGGCACTCTAAGAACGCGGGACGAGAGCCAACGGGGCTTCAGCAGGAAGGGTGGCGCAGGAATGACAAATGAGGGGCTGCGCCCCCTCTGAGCTTGGGCACGCCACAGGCTCTCCCCGGTGCAGACCATGAAGCAGGCGGATGACTATCGCGCGAAGATACGGCTCTGGGCGGCCAACCCCAAGGTCGTGGCCCTGCCGTCGGGTCCCCCGTTGCCGCGCTTCGGTTCGCGGAAGTTCGCCAGTCATGAGGAAATGAACCGGTGGAAACAGGCGTTGCTGGCCCAGGTCGCGCGTTCCCATGGAGCAAATCGATGATCTGCTGCGGCGGCTCGGGCAAGCCCAGGTTCGCTTTGTCCTGATGGGAGGACAGGCGATGCGCCTGGCGGGGATGCCGCGGTTTTCCATGGATTGGGATTTCTATATCCCCCCGCGCGATGCGGATAACTTCGCCCGCCTGAACTCAATCTTGGAGTGTGAGATCGACGAACCGTTGGTTGCGCTCGGCCCCCGCGGCGAGGGATTCGTTCAGACCTACCAGACCCGCTGGGGAGTGTTGCAGTTCCACCTGGGCGTGCCGGGAGTCCCCCGCTTCGACGATGCTGAGGCCCGCTCGGTTCTCCGGACCACGGAGAACGGGACGACGGTCCGATGCCTTTGCGGCGCGGACCTCCTCGCAGCCAAGCGGGCCGCCAACCGCCCTCAGGACCAGGCCGATATCGAATTCCTCGCGGAATTGCGGCGTCTAGGAAAACTGGCGTAGCATCGGTCTTTCCGCGCTCTCACGAGCGCGGCCTGGACAGCAGGAACAGGCTCGGCGCAAAGTGGGAAACAGGAGGCGGAAAAATACGCGTGTCCAAGGCCGCCGGCCTGTGGTCTAATCCGCCGGCGAGAATATGGAATACGAAGCCGTCATCGGCCTGGAGACACACGTCCAGCTCAAGACCCGGTCCAAGATGTGGTGCGGCTGTCCCAACCGCTTCGGGGCGCCGCCGAACACCCAGGTCTGCCCCGTCTGCCTGGGGCTGCCCGGGGTCCTGCCCGTAGCCAACGAGGAGGCCTTGCGCCTGACCGCCCTGGCGGGCCTGCTCCTGGGCTGCTCCCTGCCGCCCCGCGCCAAGTTCGATCGCAAGAACTATTTTTATCCGGACATGCCCAAGAACTACCAGATCACGCAGTACGACCAACCCTCGACACGGGAAGGCGCGGTCGAGTTCGAATACGCCGGCGGGCTGGCGCGGGTGCGCATTACCCGGGCGCATCTCGAGGAGGACGTGGGCAAGAGCTTCCACTTCGACCGCCAGAGCGGCGTGGATTTCAACCGGGCCGGGGTGCCGCTGCTGGAGATCGTGTCCGAGCCGGACATCGACAGCGCGGACATGGCCTACGCCTACCTGAACGCGCTCAAGGATATCCTGTCCCAGGGCGGCATCAGCGACTGCGACATGGAGAAGGGCATGGTGCGGTGCGACGTGAACGTGTCGGTGCGCCCGGCGGGCGCGAAGGAACTCGGGGCCAAGATCGAGATCAAGAACATGAACTCGTTCAGCGGAATCCGCCGCGCCCTCGAATACGAGATTCCCCGCCAGATCGACACGCTCCGGCAGGGCGGCCGCCTGATCCAGTCCACCCGCCGCTGGGACGACGTCGCCGGCCTTACCGAGGAGATGCGCACCAAGGAGGACGCCCACGATTACCGCTACCTGCCCGACCCGGACCTGATGCCGTTCGAGCCCGGGGAGGATTGGCTGCGCGAGGTCCGGGAGCGCGTCGTCGAGCTGCCCCTGGCGCGAAAGCAGCGGTTCATGCGCGATTACCAGTTGCCGGCCGCGGATGCCGAGGCTTTCAAGACCGATCGTCCGCTCGGGGATTACTTCGAGCGGATCGCGCGGCAGGCCAGGAACCCGAAGGCCGTGGCCAACTGGGTCATCAACAACCTCCGGGCGAAGATCTCCGAGGCGAACGAAAAGCTGGCGGCGGAGCAAGCCGCGTCTGGCAAGGAGCCCGAGGCCAATGGCGCACTCACCCTGGCGGACCTGAAGTTCAAGCCGGAGTCTCTGCTGGAGCTGACCGCCCTGGTGGACAGCGGCAAAATCAGCACCAAGATCGCCCAGGACGTCTTCGCCGAGATGTTTCAAAAGGGCGAATCCCCGGCGGCGATCGTGGAGCGCAAGGGGTTGGCGCAGGTCAGCGACGCCGGCGCGGTCGAGAAGTACTGCGACGAGGTCATCGCCGCCCACCCCGGGCCCGCCGCGGATTTCAAGGCGGGCAAAGCCGCCGCGCTGAATTTCCTCAAGGGCCAGGTGATGAAGCTCAGCAAGGGCAAGGTCAACCCCGGCCTGGCGGGCGAGATCCTCGAACGGAAGCTCAAAGGCTGAGCCGCCCGCAGGATGCGGTCGTAAGCCCGGGCGCTGGCGACCTCGAACCGATTTCGCCGCCGTCGCCAAACGGTCCGGACTGCTTTACGATGATCGCGATAATGGTCCGTATCGCAAATCGTCCGTGCACGGCGCGAGCCGGACCTCGCTCGCGGTTGTTCTCGACGAATAGAGCGGTCGCCATTAAGGTAGCGCTGTGAGAAAGATGAACGTTCGGCCGCCTGCCGGCGCTTGGTCGGGCGCCCTGTCCGCTGGAGCTGCGCCGGCCCGGCGGTGGGCTCGCAAGCTGGCAAGAGAGGTGGAAATTGTGCTCGGACGCCATCCTGAGGCGGACCCGGAAGCCGTTCGCCGGACGTTGCTTTGCCTGGAGTCTCCCCCGTTGGACAGATTAAACCGGAGTTTGCGTCGTGGCCGAGGTTTTGCCGCTTTCAGAAAGTGAGCTGCGCCTGCTGGAGGCGCTCGTTCGCCATCACGTGCGGTTCATGGTGGTGGGACTCTCCGCTGCGGCCCTGCAGGGCGCCCCGGTGGTCACGGAGGATGTGGACCTGTGGTTCGAGAACTTGAACGATCCGAGGTTGATCCCCGCCTTGCGCTCCGTAGGTGCGGCCTACCTTCCTCCGTTTGGCTTCAACCCGCCCATGCTCGGTGGGCCGGGCAGCGAGCCCTTTGACGTCGTGTTGACTATGAACGGGTTGGGGCTCTTTGCCGAAGAGTGGAAGTTCGCGCGGACGATCCACGTGGGACGCCTCAGGCTCAAGGTTCTTTCGCTGGAGCGCATCTTGGTCAGCAAGACCGCCGCGAATCGCCCGAAAGACCGCCTGGTCATCCCGGTTCTGCAAAGCACGCTCCGCACGCTAGACGTGCGCCAGGCCCGGCGGCACAAGCAACGCGTGCGCCCATCGGGGCGGAAGAAACGTGTCCTCAAGAGGCGGACCTGACTGGCCAGGTGCGGGCGATGGCTTGGGTCGCTGCGGCGTGATGGCTCCAGCGCACCACGCACCTCACCCCCAAATCTGGCGGTCGAGAGAGCGGAGCTGGACCGCCTCCATAATGTGATCGCTGCTGATGGCGCCGGCGGCGTCGAGGTCGGCGATGGTGCGGGCCACGCGCAGGATGCGGTCGTAGGCCCGGGCGCTCAGCTTGAGGTCGGCCATGGCCGCCTTGAGCAGCTCGAGGGTGGCGTCGGCCAGGGCGCAGTGCTGCTTGATCTCGCGCACGCCCATGCGGGCGTTGCAGGTGACGCGCGGACGCGAACGGAACCGCTCGCGCTGTCGGAGCCGCGCGGCCACGACCCTCTGGCGAACCTGGGCGGAGGGCTCTCCCGCCCGCCCGGCCGTGATCTCCCGGAACTTCACGGCGGGAACCTCGACATGCAAATCGATGCGGTCCAGGAGCGGCCCCGAGATGCGCCCGAGGTATTTCTGGATCTCGCGCGGCGAGCAGCGGGATTCGCCCGGCATCTTGCCGTCGGGAGTCGGATTCATGGCCGCCACCAGCATGAACTCGCAGGGAAAGGTCATCGAGCCGGCGGCGCGAGAGATGGTGACGCGGCCCTCCTCGATCGGCTGGCGCAGGGTCTCGAGGACGCTGCGCTTGAACTCGGGCAGCTCGTCCAGGAACAGGACCCCGTGGTGGGCGAGGGAAATCTCGCCGGGGGTTGGGTTGATGTTGCCGCCCAGCAGGCCGGCGTCGCTGGCGGTGTGATGGGGCGCGCGGAAGGGGCGGCGCGTGACCAACCCCTGGCCGGACTGAAGCAGGCCGGCAATACTGTGGATCTTGGTGGTCTCGAGGGCCTCGTCGATCGTCAGCGGCGGCAGGATGCCCGCCAGCCGTTTGGCCAGCATGGATTTGCCCGTGCCGGGCGGGCCGATCATCAGCACATTATGCCCGCCGGCGGCGGCAATCTCGAGCGCCCGTTTGACGGACTCCTGGCCTTTGACGTCGGCAAAGTCCAGTTCGTCCTCCCAGGGCGTCTCGAAGATGGTGCTCAGATCGACGCGCGTGGAGGCGATCCGCTCCTTGCCTTCGAGGAATCCAACCGCCTCGCGGAGGTTGCGAACCGGGATGACCTGCAACCCCTGCACCACGGCCGCCTCGGCGGCGTTCTCGGCGGGCGTCAGCATGCCGACCGCCCCCTCCGCCCTGGCCCGAAGGGCGATGGGCAGCACGCCCTTGACCGGGCGGATGGCCCCGGTCAACGCCAGCTCGCCCACGACCACAAAATTGTCGAGCTGGTCGGCGGCCATTTGCTCGGTGGCCGCGAGCATGCCCAGGGCGATGGGAAGGTCGAAGCTCGGCCCTTCCTTCTTCACATCGGCCGGAGCCAGGTTGATGGTGGTGCGCCCAAAAGGCAGAAGAAAACCGGAGTTGCCGACGGCAGCGCTGACCCGGTCCCGCGACTCCTTCACCGCCGCGTCCGGAAGCCCCACCACCACCATCGCCGACTGGCCCTTTCCCGAGTCCACCTCCACTTCCATGGGGTAAGCCTCGATGCCATTGACGGCCGCCGAGCGGACTTTCGCAAGCATGACCGGCCCAGTGTGAAAGAGCCGGCCCGACAGTGCAATTCCGATTTTGCGCCCTGAACCCGCGCGTCAGTCGCCCTGCCTGGTCCTCCTGGGGCGCTCTCGAACGCGCAGGGGACTGCGGAGTCTGTGCGGAGCTAGTGTTCCAGGATTAACTGGCGCTGCCAGCGCATCAGCAGGTCCTGGGGCGCGTGGTCGGCCTGGCGCGCCAGTTCGAGCAGCAAGGATCGGCTGGCGATGATCGAGGCCTCGATGCCCAGTTCGGCGGCGCGGCGGTCGCGCCGGCGCTCCAACTCCCGGCAGCGGCGGGCCTGGGCCTCGGTAAGGCGCTTGTGCTGCGGCCGCAGCACAGCCGGTTTGTGAGCGGAAGCCAGTCCGCGCTGGATGGCCCCCTGAAGCCCCTGGCGCCGGCGGGGCGAGAAGCGCCGGGGAATGAGAGGATCGACGGCACGGGAGTCCGTCGCGGCGCGGGAAAGGGCGACCATGGTGTCGGGCATCAGCACAAAGAAGGGCGGGCGGTTGGCGGCGATGGCCTCCTCCTCGCGCCAATGCCAGATTTCCTTCAGCACCGCCAGGCCGCGGGGATCGAGCAAGTGGCTGCCTTTGACCCGCCAGTCGCGATCCGGATCGGGGGAGGCGATCACGGCGGAATCGCGAATGTAGGCGGCGCAGGATTCGCGATGCCAATCGAGGCGGCCCTTGGCCTTGAGTTCGGCCCGGAGCAGTTCGGAAAGCGGCTTGAGATAGTGGGTGTCGTTGCGGGCGTAGGCGGCCATGCGGGGCGTGAGCGGACGGCGGCCCCAGTCGGCCTTCTGCGGCCCTTTTTCCAGGGTGACCCCGAGGTAGTGCGACACCAGGTTGACGAGGCCGACCTGTTTGCGCCCGAGCAGGCGGGCGGCCAGCATGGTGTCGAAGATGTGCCGCGGGACAAAATCGAAGGTCTTGCGCAGCAGTCGCAAATCGTAATCCGAGCCATGCAGGATCACCTCGTGGTCGTGGAGTATCTTCAGCACCGCGTCAAAAGGCATCGGGGCCAGGGTGTCCAGCAGCGCGTCCAGGCCTTCCACGCTGATCTGCATGAGGCAGAGCTTCTCGGGATAGGCATGGAGGCTGTCGGCCTCGGTGTCGAGGGCCACCCACTTGGCGGCGCGCAACTGCGGCAGCACGGCGGCCAGTTTCGATTCCGTATCAATCACGGCCCCGAGCATACTCCCCCGCCGCAAGGGGAAAAGCGCAAAGGCGCGGCGGCGCCGGGCGGAGTTGCCAATTTTTGTGCGGTGCAAGCTTGACCCTGGCAGGCCGCTTTCCTATTGTCGCCCACTTGCCGCATGGCGGGGCGCCGCGCAAGCGCAAACCCCGACGGCGGCCAAAACCAACAAGAATTGACATTGCCGTGAATGCAACCGTTACAGATGTAGGGCCCTGCAAAAAGCTGCTGCGGGTGGAACTGACCGCGGAAGAAGTGGAGAAAGGCTTCGTGGAAGTCGAGAGCGACTTCCTCAAGCACGTTTCCCTGCCGGGTTTCCGCAAGGGAAAGGCCCCCAAGGAATTGGTGAAGAAGTCCTTGGCCAGCGATATCGTCTCTGAGACCAAGCGGCTGCTTGTGTCCGAAAATTACCGGGCCGCCATCAAGGAGCACAATCTCAAGGTCTATAACCTGCTGAACGTGGAAGAACCGGCCCTGGAGCGGGGCAAGCCCAGCAGCCTCGTGGTCGAGATCGAGGTCGCCCCCCAATTCGAGTTGCCGGCCTATCGCGGGGTGGTCGCCAAACGCGAGATTCGGTCCGTCACCGAGGCGGACATCGACCAGGCCATCGACCTGCTGCGCGCTCGAATGGGTTCGTTCGAGAAAGTCTCCCGCGAGGCCCAGGACGGCGACATTGTGGTGGCCAGCTATACCGGAACCTGCGAGGGCAAACCGATCTCGGAGCTGGCCCCGGCCGCGCGGGGCCTGGCGGCGCAGCAGAATTTCTGGATCGAAATCAAGGACGGGTCGTTCCTGCCGGGGTTTGCCGAGCAACTGCGCGGCGCCGCCGCCGGAACCAAGCGCACCGTGCAGGTTGATTTTCCCGCCGACTTCCCCACCGAGCCCCTGGCCGGCAAGAAGGGCGTTTACGAGGTCGAGGTGGTCGAGATCAAGGAGAAGAAGCTGCCCCCGCTCGACGACGCCTTCGCCAAATCCTGGGAAGCCGCCGACATGGCCAGCCTGCGCGAAGGCGTGCGGGGCGACCTGCAAAACGAACTCAACGACAAGATCAACCGCAGCGTCCGCGAGCAGGTGGTGCGCACCCTCATCGGCAGCCTGGATTTCGAGATGCCCGAATCGGCCATCCTCGGCGAGACCCGCAACATGGTCTACGAAATCGTCCGGGACAACCAGCAGCGCGGCATGTCCAAGGAGATCATCGACAAGAACAAGGACCAGATCTTCAACGTGGCGAATTCCGCGGCCAAGGAACGCGTCAAGGCGGCGTTTGTCTTTGCCCGGATCGCGGAGAAGGAAGGCATCAAGGTCACCGGGGAGGAATACGACGCCCGGATCTTCTCGATGGCCCGCTCCATGAAGATGCCCCATGAAAAGCTGGTGAAGGAGATCGAGAAGCGGGACGGCCGCCAGCAAATCGTCGAGCAGATCCTCAACGAGAAGGTCATCGACTTCCTGCAGCAGCACGCCCGGATCGAGGACGTCCCCGCCGCGCCCGCCCCGGCGCCGCAGGCCTGATCGGCGATCCTTCGGTTCTTTGCCCCCCGGACACAATCCGTGTCCGGGGGGCTTTTGTTTGCGCCAGGCCATTGGGCGACAAGGCCATCCGGGCGCGGAAGTCTGCGCCGGGCGCCGGTCGACAGAAGTTCTTGTTATTTGACCTATTACTGCCTTTGCACTAGCTTGTTGGCATGAGTGCCAGAGGCTTGCTGTTTGCCGCCGTGCTTGCGGGCGGATGCGTTCCGCCGGGGCCGGCGGCCGCCAATGCCGCGCCGGCGAGCGAGAGCGCCGCCGCCAGCGGGCGCGCAGCGGGAAAGCCGGCCCCCGTCTCCATCGGGGCCGATCCGCCGGCCGAGTTCGCGCGGCTGGCGCGGGTGGCGACGATGATCGACGGGGTGGTGGCGCGCCATTTCGGTCAGGCGTGCGCGCAAAGCCAGGGCAACTGGCGCCGGCTCATCGGGGCGACGGGCCTGCATGAGTCGAGCGGATTCAGCGAGCTGCGGAACGGCAACGGGTGGGGGTATTACCACATGGAGGCCTGGGTGGCATTGTCCCACCTGACGCGAATGGCGCAGAACAAGGAGAGCGAGTGGCTGTCGGCGCTCGCCGTGACGCCCGAGCTGAGACGCAGGATCGAAGACCTGGCAACGGAACAGCGGGCCAGGGTTCGGACCTGGAACCGGGAGGCTGCGGAAGCGCACCCTGGCGCCGGGGCCGCGGCAAGCAAAATGCGGCTCAGCTACGTGGCCAACCTGCAGCAGCGGTTTCTGCTGAACCGGGCGCGGCGGCTGGGAATCGACCGGTTGTTGCGGACGAACCACGAGCTGGCGACAACGCTCTGCGCCTACCATTACCAGGCGGCCGGCGTGGGAGAGGATATCCCGCTGGGTCGCTCGCTTAGCCTGGCGGCGCTCGCGAAGATCTGGGCGCAGCACTACAACCTGGTGGGGCCTGCCAAGGAGCATCATCGGGCAAACGCTTTCGTCAGCCGGAATAGCGAACCGGACGGGCGTCTGCTGCAAGACCTGCTGAGCCAGCCGGCGGCCGGGCAAATCGCCCGGGCGGCCGCCCCGCGGCTGGCCGCCAACGGTCCGATGTAGCCAAGCGGCGATCTTGCGGACGGGGAAGCGGCGGAAGGAAGCCTCAGGTGCCGGCCCCGATCCAGCGCAACACCTGGCAAGCGGCTTCGGCCGGGGCGGTTCCCAGGACGTTGTGATCGGCCCTCCAGATCAGGCGCGCCCCGCGATAGCCGGGGCAATGGCGTCGCAGCCACCACCACGCCGGAAGGGCCGGCACAATGGGATCGATCAGTCCGATGAGGTGATACACGGGAAGCC
>JAKLEJ010000077.1 GCA_022711695.1 Verrucomicrobiota bacterium
GTGGGAAGTGGACGGCATCGAGGACTACCTGCCGTTGCTGGGGCCGCTCTGCAGCGAGGCGGGGCGGTTGCGGCGGCGGCTGGTCTATTTTCGATTTGCCCAACACCCGCCGCTCCTCAAGGAGGATTGCGGGGCGGCCATCTACCAGCTCAACCCCGAGGAGGGCTTCGAGCGGTTCCTGACCGAGATCCTGGACGTGATCGAGCGCACCGGGCCGGGGGCCTACTACGTGTTCGACAACCTCTCGGACCTGGCGGGCGGGTGGTTCAGCGACCGGATGCTGGGCAACTTCTTCATGATTACCTGCCCGTATCTCTACGAGCTGGACACGATCGCGTATTTCGCGCTGCTGAAGAATTTCCATTCGTTTCACGCGACGCAGCCGATCTTCAACACGGCCCAGATCATCCTCGAGGTGTATCGCAAGGAGAGCCGCCTGTTCGTCCACCCCATGAAAGTGTGGCAGCGGTATTCGCCCACCATGTACATGCTGCACAGTTGGGAGGGGACGGAGTTCAAGCCGGTGACCAACAGCGCCACCGTGACCGACATCCTGGCCAGCATTCCCAAACCCTGGCTGGAGTTCACCATCCACCGGCCGGGGGTGTGGGGACGAACCTTCCAGGAGGCGCAGCAAGCGGTGAGCGCCCTGCGCGAGCAGCGCCCGCCGGAGCTGGATTCCAAGGCGCTATTCCAGCGTCTGCTGAAGATGCTCGTGACCCGGGACGAGCGGATGAGCGCCCTGGCGGCGAAATACTTCGATCTGGAGGACCTGCTGGAGATCATGCAGCGGATGGTCGGCACGGGCCAGATCGGCGGCAAGTCGCTGGGCATGCTCCTGGCGCGGGCCATTTTGAAGCGGTCGGACCCCAAGTGGCGCGGCCTCCTCGAGAGCCACGACTCCTTCTACGTGGGGTCGGACGTGTTCTACACGTATCTGGTCCAGAACGGCTGCTGGTGGCTGCGGCGGCGGCAAAAGGACTTCGACCTCTTCCTGGAGCGGGCGGAGGAGGCCCGGCAGAAGATCGTCAACGGGGTGTTCCCGGACTACATCCAGCAGCAGTTCATGGAAATGCTGGAGTATTTCGGCCAGTCGCCGCTGATCGTGCGTTCGAGCAGCCTGCTGGAGGACAACTACGGCAACGCCTTCTCCGGCAAGTACGAGAGCGTGTTCCTGGCGAACCAGGGCACGCCCCAGGAGCGGCTGCAGGCGCTGATGCGCGCGGTGCGCACGGTCTATGCCAGCGCCATGAGCGAGGAGGGGCTCAAATACCGTCAGCACCATGGCCTGCTCGATCGCGACGAACAGATGGCGCTTCTCGTGCAGCGAGTCTCGGGCGAAATGCACGGGCACCTCTTCTTTCCTCACGCCGCCGGAGTGGGCTTCTCCTTCAACCCGTTCGTCTGGAGCGAGGACATCGATCCCAAGGCGGGAATGCTCCGCCTGGTGTTTGGCCTGGGCACACGGGCGGTGGACCGGGCGGACGACGATTATACGCGGCTGGTCGCGCTCAACGCCCCGCTGCGCCGGCCGGAAGCCCGGCCGGACCAGGTCCGCCAGTTCGCGCAGCGGCGCGTGGACGTGCTGGATCTCAAGGCCAACCAACTGCTCAGCCGCGAGTTCGAGCTGGTCGCCCAGTCCTTCCCGCAGGAGATGGTGGAGTTCTTCGCCACGCGGGACGAGCAGACCCCGGCCTACGCCCTGGACCGCGACCAGGCCGGGGCGTTCTTCGGCTATGTCACCTTCGAGCGGTTGTTCCAGGAGACCCAGTTTGTCCCCGCGATGAAGGAACTCTGCAACACGCTGCAGCGCGCCTACAATTACCCGGTCGATATCGAGTTCACCGCGAACTTCGATCCCTCGGGGAGCTTCCGCGTCAATCTTCTCCAGTGCCGCCCCTTTCAGGTGAAGATCGGCGGCGAGGGCAGCCGCACCCGGATGCCCGAGACGCTCGATCCGGGCCACCTGCTCCTGCAATCCCGGGGGCCCATCGTCGGCCACAGCGTGGCCACGGTCATCGACCGCCTGATCTATGTGGTGCCGTCGGTTTACAGCCAGATGAACACAAGCCAGCGCTACTCGGTGGCGCGGCTCATCGGCCGGCTGACTCACCTCGGTCCCCACGGCAAGGACAAGACCCTCATGCTCATCGGCCCCGGCCGGTGGGGAACCTCCATGCCGTCCCTGGGCGTGCCCGTCTCGTTTGCCGAGATCAACACCGTCTCGGTCATCTGCGAGCTGGCGCTCATGCACGAGGGGCTGATTCCGGATGTCTCGCTGGGCACGCACTTCTTCAACGACCTGGTGGAGATGGACATGCTTTACCTGGCGGTGTCGCCCGGGCGCGAGGGACATTCGCTGAACGAGGCTTCCGTGCTGCAGCAGCCCAACCAACTGCTGACGCTGGCGCCCTCGGCCCAGGGGTTGGCCGAGGCGGTCCGAGTGATCGATTCGTCCACCCAGCCCGGCGCGCCCGTGTTGTTCCTGAATGTGGACTCGATGAAACAACGCGGCCTCTGCTACTGGGGCGCCCGCGTTTGAGGCGCGCCCGCCGCCGGCCGCGCTTCCGGCCAGGCCCTGGCAGGGCGCAGCGCGCCGACGCGCAAAGCCCCTGAGGTCCGCCGCGGTTCCGCGGCGCACAATCGCTGTTGCGGACCCCGAAGTGGCGACTATACTGCCGACGGTGTCCGGAACATGTCGTCTCGAGATCATAACCACGAGCAGAGGGGGCCGAGCCCGGCCGCGGACGGCGCGCCTGCAGGCTTGGCCGAGGCGGGCGGGCTGGCGCAAAGAATCGTCGAGAGCGTGCAGGAGGGAGTGGTGGTTTACGACCGGGAGTCGCGCTACCGCCTGTGGAATCCGTTCATGGAGAAGATCACGGGGCTGCCGGCGGGGGAGGTGCTGGGCCGGCGGGCAGCGGAGGTGAGCGGGTTCGTTGTCGAAAGGGGTCTGGAGGGGCTGCTGGAGCGGGCGCTGGGAGGGCACTCGGCCCATGTGGCCGACACAGCCTATTCGCAAACGCGCACCCATTGGTCCGGCAGCGTGGCGGTGATCCTGAGCCCGCTCCGGGATGATCAGGGCGGAATCGCCGGAGTGGTGGGGGTGGTCCAGGATGCCACGCGCCGGCGGCGGATGGAGGAGGCGCACCTGGCGCACGAGCAGCGCTACCGCCAGTTGTTCTACGAGAACCCCCAGATCATGTGGGTGCACGACGTGGAGACGATGGCCTTTCTGACCGTGAACGAGGCCGCGGTGCGGCACTACGGCTACACGCGCGAGGAATTCCTCTTCAAGACGATGAACGACATCCTGGCGCCGGCGGACACGGCGGGGGATGCGCGCGAGGGGGCCGATCCGCGCGGAGGGCCCGACGGATCGCGGGTCTGGCGCCACCAGACCAAGGATGGCCGGATCCTCGATGTGGAGATCAGCTCGAGCGTGGTGACGTTCGCGAACCGGCGGGCGGTGCTGGTGGTGGCCGAGGACGTGACCGAGCGGCTGCGGGCGCTGCAGGCGCTGCGCGAAAACGAGCTGAAATACCGTTCGCTGATCGAGGCGGCGGATGTGGCGATCTTCCTGGCGGACGCGCGCAGCGGGGTGATCCTGGAGACGAACCGGCGGGCGGAAACGCTGTTGGGCCTGCCGCGCAACCGCATCGTGGGCCTCCGCATGGAGGAACTGGGCCCGCCGGAACTGGCAGGGGCGCGCCGGCCGGCGGCGCTGCGGCCGGGCCTGCCGTTCGGGGCTCCCGCGGCCCAGGCCTACGTGTGGCATCGCGCCGGGCGGCGCATCCCGGTGGACATCATTTCGAGCCAGATCGAGGTGGGCGGCCGTCGGGTGGTCCAGCACATCTACCGCGACATCACCAAGCGAAAACGGGTGGAGGATGCCCTGACGCGCCGGAACCGGCAACTCGAGGTGTTGTCGCGAGCCCACCGGCAGCTCCACCAGGTGCTGGAGATCCCAGCCATTCTGCGAGCGCTGGCCGGGGCGGCGCTGGAGCTGGCTCAGTGCACCGGGGCCATGGCAGGCCTGCTCCGGGAGGGCAAGCTGGTGTTCCAGGAGTATCACACCTGCGAGCGTGCCGCGCCGGTGGACCACCAATTCGATCCGGGACAGGGCGTGGCCGGTTACGTGCTCTCGAGCAAACTGACCTACAGCTCGAATGACCCGGCGCGAGATCCGCTGGTGATCCCCGAGATTCAGGCCGCTTACAAGCTGCACAACCTGGTCTGCGTGCCCATCCTGGGCCGCGACAGCCAGTTGCTGGGCTGCCTGGAAACGCACAACACCCGGGATCAGCGGCCGATCGAGGAAAGCGACCTGACGATGCTGGAGATGCTCGCGGCCAGCGCCGCGCTGGCCATCGAGAATGCCCGCGCGTTGTCGCAGCACGCCGCGCTGCTCGAGGCGGTGGCCGAGGGAGTGCTGGTGGTGGATGCGGAGGGCCGGATCGTCAGTTTCAACCAGCAGTTTGTGCGGATGTGGAAGATCCCGGCGGACATCATGGCGGCGCGCCAGGACCAGCGGGCCCTCGATTGGGTGCTGCAACAGCTCAAGGATGGAGACGCGTTCTTAAGCAGGGTCGAGCAGCTCTATGCCACGCCCCGGGCCGAGAGCCACGACTTGATCGAATTCAAGGATGGCCGCCTCTTCGAGCGCTTTTCGCGCCCCCGCATCGTCTGCGGAAGCCCGGATGGCCGGGTCTGGAGTTTTCGGGATTTGACGGAACTGATGCGCAACGGGGCGGGACGTCCGACGTGTCTGGGGGGCTGATCGGGGCGCCACGGGGCGGGCGCGCTTCCGCCGGGCGAACCCGGCGCGGCGAAAGCCCGGGGCGCTACGGGGAAAGCGGGGGCCCGGCAGACAATTGAAACTCGGGCACGGCCGCCGCCAGGAATCCCGTCAGACGTTCGAAGGCGGTCTCCTCCTGCCCCGGCAGACATTGCGCCCAGCATGAGACATAGGCCCATCGCTGCAGCGTGCCGGTCAGCAACAGGTCGCGAGCCATCCACCACATGCGCTGGCCATGCCGGGCGGTCAACTGGCGGTCGGCGGCGAACCAATAGACATACAGGCTGCGGGCGAGCGCCTCCCGGCCATCGCTCGTCTTGAAGGCTTTGGAGGCCGTGATGCGCATGACCTCCAGGTCATACGGGTGCGGCCGGGCCACCCGGACCCTCTTCAGCTCCTGTTTCTCGATGCGCCACCCTTGGGCGGTCAGGCACATCTGGGGCTGATGAATGCTGCTGCGGTCCGTGCCCATGAGGATGACGCTGAGCATGAGCGGCGGAGAGTTGGCGCGCGTGTAGAGGCGCCGGCCGAAAGTCGTGTCGGCCGGCAGCGCCGCCACCTCGACGGTGGTGATGGGCATCGCCTGCGAGGCGTAATCGAGCACGCGCTCCGGGAGGCCGACCGACGTCCGCGAGACCAGGTTGGTTCCGGTGTCATAGATCGGCGTCTGAACGAGCTTGAGGCCCGGCTGACCGAGTTTGTGGAGGGCCTTGCCCCGATGCAGAAACGCGCTCATGCCCGCGACCAGGGCCAACGAGACGGCGAGAGCGATCCAGCGGGCTGCGGCCTGGCTTGGAGGGAGTGGGACGGATTGCGCTGCCGGAGCCGGGTCGAGGGCCCCCTCCCGGGGCCCTTCGCGCAGCCACCAGCCCAGGACAAACACCGCCACCATGGCTAGCGCGAAGGTCACGAAGCCGAAGCGGGTCTCGATGGTCAAAGCAGCTTCCTGGCCGAAGGCCTCGCCGACAATGATGATGACCACCAGGCGCAGAACATTGCCGATCACGGCCAGCGGGATCGAGGCGCCGATCATCGCCAGGCGGCGCCAGGGCGACCTGAAGGAGAGGAACCCGTAGATGGTGGTGAGAGCCAGCAGCGACACCAGGCTGCGGATGCCACTGCAGGCGGCCGCCACCTCGAAGTGGAAGCCGCCGGTGGGGCTGTAAATCTGCACGCCGTCCCGGACCACCGGGATGCCCAGCAAGTTGCCCCCGATGAAGGCTGCGATCGTCGAGACGATCCTGCGCAACGGCAGCGTGAGGGTGTCGCCCACGGCCCCCAGCGGCACGCAGAAGGCAAAAAGGAACATCGGAAAGAAGGTGGCTCGCAGCCAGGCCGGGCCCCACATCAGTCCGGTCAAAGCATAGACGCCCAGGAAGCAGGCCACGATCGAGACGCGGGGCTGCTGAACCCAATAGCCTCCAAGGTGGAGCAGGGCTGCCACAAGGACCAGCCCCAGGGCCGGCCACCAAACCCGCTTGGGCGCGGCCAGCAGCTCGTCCCGCTTTAGGAACAGGAGGATCAGCACCCCGGGCAGCACGAGGAAGCCGTGAAAATCGTCCTCCGAGTTGTAATACACCAGTCCCATCCATTGAAACAGCGAGGGGATGGGGCGGCCGAACAGGGTGAACGTGGCGTTTCCCCAGAATTGAAAGACCAATAGCCAGGCCGCCAGCATGGCCAGGAAGGGCCCCTTGCCTGGCATCTGCCGCCAGAAGCGGACGGCTTCCTGCCAGACGGACGGGGACGGCAGGGCCGGCTGGATGTCTTGAGACTCTGTCATCGAGCGCGGCAGATTACAGGGCGCCGTCGCGGCTGGTTCAAGCACTACTTTCTGGCGCTTGACTCGCTGGCGTCGGCGAGAGTAGTAAAATGGCAGTATGCCGACGTACGAATACGTTTGTGAGAAGTGCGGACACGAGTTTGAGCTCTTTCAGTCCATGAGCGAGCCGGCGCTCAAGGTCTGTCCCAAGGAGCGCTGCCAGCAGAAGCGGTGGGGCCGGGGCCAGGTGAAGCGCAAACTGGGGGCGGGCGCCGGCCTTTTGTTCAAGGGGAGCGGTTTCTATATCACCGATTACCGCAGCGCCGGCTACAAGGAGGCGGCAAAGAAGGACGCCACGCCGGCAGCCGCGCCCGCCGCATCCGGCGGGGAAAAGAAACCCGCTCCCGTCCCCGCGAAGAAGGAGCCGAAGAAGGCCGCGGCGGCCAAGTAAGGCCTGACATGCCACAGACCGTCGCGAGGCAGACGGACGCATGGCGAGGCCGCGGCCCGACAGGGCCGTTCCGGGCGGGCGGGGCTGCGGCCTGGGGGGCGGCGCTCGCGCTGGTCTGCCTGGGAGTTGCCCCGGCTTCGGCCGCCAAACCCGAACCCATCGTCATCCGCAGCAGCAGCGGGCTGTTCACGGTGCGGGGACAGAGCCTGGGGCATTTCCGCGACACCTCCACGGTCAACAGCAGCCTGGTGCTGTTGGACCCTTCGTTCCTGGCCGTGACGGGCGAGAATGTGCGGGGGGCGCTGGGTCGGGAGTTGGGTTTGCCGGCCGGCGGCGGGGGGCGCATTCTCATCGACCTTCACCCGCTTCGTTTCGAGAGCGAGCGCATACTGATCCACTCGATCCGCACGGCCGAAGGCTGGAGCTACCGGCTGGAGATGCCGGATGAAGTCGAGGCGGGCCGGCTGCTGCGCGCCCTGGTGGAAGTGCTGCTGATGGAATTCGCCAACCGCCAGGCGGGAGACCGGCCCGCCGAACTTCCACCCTGGCTGGCCCCGGGACTGACCGCCCATCTGAAGTCGGACGCCCTGGCGGCGTTGCTCCTGGCCCCGAATCGCCCCGTCGCGGCCAACCGCACCCTCGGCGATCCTCTGGAGGCCATCCGCCTCCGCTTGCAGGGACGCCCGCTGCTGTCCGTGGACGAGATGAACTGGCCGGGCCCGGACCAGTTCGAAGGCGCCCGGGCAGAACAGTACGAGGCTTCGGCCCACCTGTTTGTGCGGGATTTGCTGCGGTTGCGCCAGGGGGGCGAGTGCTTGCGCCAGACGCTGACGCTCCTGCCCGGCCACCTGAACTGGCAGACGTCCTTTCTGGCCGGGTTCCGCCCCCATTTCGAACGGCTGCTGGACGTCGAGAAATGGTGGTCGCTGGCCCAGATCGGGTTCCTGGGCCGGGACCCCGAGCAGACCCTTTCACGAGAGGAGAGCCTGAAGCAATTGGATGAGACCCTCTATACGCCGGTGCAGGTGCGGCTAAGCGAGGGCGAACTGCCCCACGAGTCGCAGGTCTCGCTGCAAACGGTCCTGACGGAGTGGCCGGATAAAGACCTCCTGCCTCTGCTGAGGGCGAAGGTGACGCGGCTCGCCGCCGCCAGCCGGAGGTTTTCCCCGGAGACGGCCCTCGTGGCGGAAGGATACCGGGCCGCGCTGGAGCGTCATCTCGAGGCGCGGGAGCGGACCTCTACAGCCGCGCCTCCCTGGTCGCCTTTCCCTCTCCAGGGCCGGGCGCTGATCGAGGACACCTTACGGTCGCTGAAAGCCTGGGACAGGAAACGCGAGCAGCTCTGGAGCGCGCCGGCGGCGGGTTCTCTGCCGCGCAGCGGCGGGACGAGAGGCTCCTCCTCCCGCACGGGGGTTCCACCCTCGAACCGGAGCCGGTGACGCCCGCCCGTTCCGGTTTGCCGCGGGGGATTCCTCGGTCCCAGATCGGACTCGGCGCGCATCGCGCGCAAAACCGGGTCAGCCAGGCAGCCCATCCCCGGTTCGGATGGCCGGGCGCCTGGGAGGCGGATCAAGGTTGAGCGGCGCCTTCTGCGGCGACACCCCGGATCCGCCGCAGTTCGAGCCGCAATTCGGCGGCCTTGTTGGTTTGCGCGGCCGCGAGAGAGTTGGTTTCGCCGGGGTCGTCGGCCAGGTGAAAGAGCATGCCCAGGGGATCGTTGCCCAGTTCCGTGTTGGTGGCGGCGTTGCGCCGTTGTCCCTTTCGCGGCTCGATGTACTTCCATGGCCCCTGGCGCAAGGCCAGCGGACCGGCCTGTTCGACCACCTGGTCCCGGCCGCGCCGGGTTTCCCCAAGCAGGGCGGCGAGCGTGTTCACGCTGTCCGGCCCTTCCCCCGGCCCCAGGGTCTGGCCGGCCAGCGCGGCAAAGGAGGCCAGGAAATCCACCTGGCACAGCAGGGCGTCGGAAACGCCGGGCTGAATCCGCCCCGGCCACCGCGCCACCAGTGGCACACGAGTTCCGCCTTCAAAGATGCTGTATTTGCCGCCGCGCCACGGCCCGGCGGGACGATGGTCGCCCAACTTCTCCACCGCGTCGTCCATGTAGCCATCGTCCACCACCGGCCCGTTGTCGCTGGACACCAGGACCAGGGTGCGGTCAGCCAGCTTCAGGCGGTCCAGCGCGCCCAGGACTTCCCCCACACACCAGTCGAACTGCGCAATGACGTCGCCGCGTGGGCCCATGCCGGTTTTGCCGACAAAGCGCGGATGCGGGACCCGCGGCACATGGATGTCATGGGTCGAGAAGTAGAGGAAGAAGGGCCGCTTCCTGTTCTTTTCGAGAAAGGCGATGGCCTTGCGGGTGAGGACATCGGCCATCTCCTCATCCACCCACCGGGCGGCGCGCCCGCCGCTCATGTAGCCAATGCGGCTGATGCCGTTGACGATGGTCATGTCGTGACCGTGGCTGGGGCGCATCTTCAGGAGTTCGGGGTTGTTCTTGCCGGTCGGCTCGGAACCGATGGGCTGGCCGTAAGCCACCTGGATTGGGTCCCGCCGAACCCGTCCCACCACCCGGCGGTTCTCCACATAGACACAGGGCACGCGGTCGCCGGTGGCGGGGATGAGGAAGCTGTAGTGGAACCCCAGCTCGAGCGGGCCGGGTTTGATTTCGGCATTCCAATCGGCCCCCCCTTCGGGGCCGAGCCCGAGATGCCACTTGCCGACCACGCCTGTGGTGTAGCCGGCGCGCCGCAGCACCGAGGCCAGCGTCGCCCGCCCCGGCTCAATGATCAACGCGGCGTTGCCGGGCAGAACCCCCGTGCCTTTCTTGCGCCAGGCGTATTCCCCCGTCAGCAGCGCGTACCGCGAGGGAGTGCAGGTGGCGGCGGCCGCGTGGGCGTCGGTGAACCTCAGGCCTTCGTGCGCCAGGCGGTCAACGTGGGGCGTTTGCACGCGTGCGGCCCCGTAGCAGCTCAGATCGCCGTAGCCCAGATCGTCGGCATAAATGAGCACGATGTTGGGCGAAGCCCCGTTGGCGACACCGAGCCCGGGAAGCGCCAGAAGAGCCGACACCAGCCACAGCAGCCGGCGGCGGCGAAGCCCGTCCAACGCGCCGGCCGGGCTCTTCGAGAAACATGGCCACATGCGACGCAGTCTAATTGGGTTCGAATGGCCAGGCAACCCGGTTGTCTTCAACCGCCCGGGGGCCTCATCGAGGAACCGACCTTAGCGCAAGAATTCCCGTGCAAAACAGTTGCCGATGGTGTATGGAAGCGCTATATCGCTGATGAACCCACAGCGTCATTGCTTCTGTATGAAAACTCCCCGTCTGGCAAAATTCCTCGCGGCTGCCCTGATCTCCATTCTGCCGGCGGCTCTCCCCGCTTCGGCGCAGGTGGTGATTTCAGAGTTCATGGCCGCCAATGGCCGCACTCTCATGGATGAGGACGGGGACTTTTCCGACTGGATCGAGCTCTACAACCCGACCACGTCCGCCGTGAACCTGGAGGGCTATTACCTGACGGACGTTGGGATCTGGCTGACCCAGTGGCGGCTGCCGAACGTGACGCTGGGCGCCGGCGAGTATCTGCTGATCTTCGCCTCGGGCAAGAACCGCGCCAATCCCGCCGGGCAATTGCACGCCAACTTCCAACTGGCCAAGGAAGGCAGCTTCCTGGCCCTGGTGAAACCGGACGGGTTGACGCTGGAAAGCGCCTTCTCGCCGGGCTACCCGCCGCAAAAGGACGACGTGGCCTACGGCATGGCGCAACTGGTGGTCAGCGCCACCCTGCTGGAAAACTCGAGGCCTTCGATTCTAGTGCCCGCGGCCGCCAACCAATGGTCAACCGACTGGAACACACTGGCCTACGCGCCCGGCGCGGGTTGGGTAACGTCGAACGCGCCGCCGGCCATCGGTTTTGACACCAACCGGGCGGTGGGGGCGCCGGCGAACGTCGCGCCCAGCGGCGCCGTCGCCCAGAGCACGGTGAACGCCGCCTACACACCCAACCTCGCGATCAACGGCAACCTGGGCGATTTTACCCACACCCTCAGCACAGACGTGTCGCCCTTCTGGCAAGTGACGCTCACCAATCAGACCGCC
>JAKLEJ010000078.1 GCA_022711695.1 Verrucomicrobiota bacterium
TGGGACATGCGATCAATGTGCACGGCGCGAAGTGGCCCGAGCATTTCGAGCGCCTCAAGAGCCACGTGAAGGTGGCCTATGTGAAGGATGTCGTCCCAGGCCGGGGCTTCGTCCGGTTTGGCCAGGGCGAGTTCAGCCGCACGGATTGGTTCACGCGGCTCAAGGCCCTCAATTACCAGGCGCCTTTCTCGATCCACATCGAGTTTGACTGGTCGGGCCCCGACAAGAAGCGAACGCGGCCGGCCCTGGTGGCCGCGCTGCGCGAGTGCGCGAACGAGCTCCGGCAATGGGTGGCCAAGGCGTGAAAGGAAAGAGGATGAAGCCTCTTCTGTGGTTTACGGCCGCCGCGCTGGCGGCATTGGCATGGGCGAAGCCTGTCCGGGCGGCAGAGAACCTGGACCGGGGCGTCGTGGCTGTGGCCCAGCCGGGCGGGGGCGTTTACGTGGGCTGGCGGCTGCTGGCGTCGGACCCGGCGGACGTCCGTTTTCATGTGGCGCGGGCCGCGGCGGAGGCGGGCCCCTGGGAAACGCTCACGCCGGAGCCGCTCAAGGACGGCTGCAACTACATGGACACGACGTCCGGAGACCGGCGCTGCTTCTACCGGATCGAGCCGATGGCCGCCGCCGGGGCTCTGCGCGTCTCCCGGCCCGTTCCCGCCATCCTCCAGCCCGGAGCGTATGTGTCGCTGCGGCTGCGCGAGAAGGTCCGCGCCCAGAAGGTGGGCCTGGCGGACCTGGACGGCGACGGCCGGCTGGACTACGTGGTCAAACACCCGGATTTCAACACCGATCCCTATCAGCAACCGGGCTACTGGAAGAAGAGCACCGACACTTACAAGATCGAGGCCTACCGGCACGACGGGGCGTTCCTGTGGCGCTACGACATGGGGTGGGCGATCGAGGAGGGCATCTGGTATTCGCCGGTCGTGGTGTATGACCTGGATGGCGATGGCCGGGCGGAAGTGTTCTGCAAAGGCGGCGAAGGCGATCCGCGCGAGCCCGCCGGGCACGTGCGAAGCGGGCCCGAATACCTGGTCATGATCGATGGCCAGACCGGCCAGGTGAAACGGCGGCTGCCCTGGCCGGATCGCGAGGGCTTCGAGGACTACAACTTCTACTCGCGCAACCTGCTTGGGGTGGCTTACCTGGACGGCCGGAACCCCTTCCTGATTGTCGAACGCGGCACCTACAAAATCATCAAGCTCCAGGCCTACGACTCGAAGCTGGACCTCAAGTGGTATTGGGAAGCCTCGGGTCCTTACCAGAAGTACCGGGGCCAGGGCATGCATGGCCTGCACGCGGCCGACGTGGACGAGGACGGGCGCGACGAGCTGGTGATCGGGTCGGCGGTCATCGATGACAACGGCAAGCCCCTGTGGACCACGGGCCTGGGCCACCCGGACGGATGCTACGTGGCCGACATTGACCCGGCGCGGCCGGGACTGGAAATCTTCTACGGGATCGAGCCCGGGCGAAAGAGCAACACGGTCTGCCTGGTGGAAGCCAGGACGGGCGAGCGAATCTGGGGGAGCTCGGAGATCACGGTGCACGTGCATGGGCAGGCGATGGTGGGGGACATCATTGCCGGGGAACCGGGCCTGGAGTGTTATGCCGGCGAGGCCAAAGGCGGCTCGAACTACTGGCTTTATGCGGCCGGCGGCAAACGCCTGTCGAACGAAAGCCTGGGGGACCTCTCGCCCAAGGCGATTTACTGGCTGGACGGTTCGACCAAGGTGTATGTCGTCGGAACCGCGCTGTATCGCTGGCCGCGCGAGAAGATCGGCCAGATCGAAGGCCGCATCGTGGCCATCGCCGACTGCCTGGGCGACTGGCGCGAGGAAATCGTCACCGCCCTCGAAGGCGAGGTCCGCATCTACACCACCACGGTTCCCACCGGCTCGCGCCGGGTGTGCCTGATGCAGGATCGGCTTTATCGCACGGACGTGGCCATGCAGACCATGGGCTACTTCTACCCGCCGCAGATTGGGGGCAAGCCCTTGAACCGGTGAGGGCGGCCGGGCGGCCGAGGGGCACGCGGGAGTTGCGCGGCGGAGCGGAGTGCGCGATACTGCGCCCATGACGTCGCTGCGGCAAAATCGGCAGGAGTCATCGGCCCGCGCGCGGCAGCGAAGGCGGCCGTCTGAACCCACGGCAAACCCCCAATCGCTCCCAGAAGAACTCGCATGAAAGGTCTCATCCTCCCGGCCGGGCTCGCGCTCGGCCTGTGCTTCATCCACGCGGTCAACGGCGCGGCGGCCGAACCGCCGCCCAGCCTGGACCCCTTGCAGGGCAAATGGACCGTCGCCAAGACGAATCAGGACGGACAGCCCTACTCGCAGGCCATCGAAATCCGCAAGGACAGGCTCTCGTTCGAATTGCGCGACGCCGCAAACGAGGTTCGTTTCGCGGGGAAGGCGACGATCAAAGCCGAGAAGAGCGGCGCGTTTCTCGCGTTCGTGCTTTCGAACATCGAGGCGGGCCGCTCGACGGAGGATCTGCGGCCCGTGGAGGAAAGCCGCGCGTTTCTTTACCGGCTCCAGGAGGACCGCCTGTTCGTGGCGTCCAATTTCGACCGGGAGCGGGAAAACGAAAGGCCCCAGGTGGACGCCTACACCCGGCTCGAAAACCGGGCACAGCCCGCAACAGGAGCGGCGGAGGGAGAGGCGAAACTCCTGGGACTCTGGAAGCTGGAGGTGACGCTGGGAGACAGCAGCCGCGACTACGAACTGCGCCTCTCGAAAGCCGAAGGCCGGCTGGGCGCGGTGCTGATCAGCCCGCGGAGCGGCGAACGCCGCTGCAAGTCGGCCGAGTTCAAGGACGGCCAGTTGGTCGTCAAAGTGGAGCGGGAGATCAACGGCAACGCAGCCACGATCGTTTATAAGGCCAGGCTGGACGGCGACACCCTCAAAGGGACGGTGGCCGTCGAGGGCGCGGAAGACCAATACAGCGGCCAGGTCAAGGGAACCCGATGACCCTGAATCCGCGCGTAAATCGCCCTGTCAGGTCAACCTCAGGCGTTCTCGAACGCGCAGGAGACTGCGAACGCGTGTGATGCGGATTCAGATGCGCCGGCCTCCGGCCGGCCGCAAAGAGAAACAGCATCGATTGGCACGCGACTCGAGGAGCCCCGTCGTTAAAGGGCGGAAAGCGCCAGGCATTCGTTTATGTACGGATTTGGCATATCCCACATGGCATCGGGGGCGCTGCTGATCGCCTGCCTGCTGGGGGGCCAGGCGGCGGCGGTCTATGGAGCTGAGACATCCCCGGATGCGCCCGGGAGCGGGGAGAGGACGGTCGGGGCGGCGCCTCGTCGCGCCCCGGAACCCTTGCCGGAGCATCCCGGCAACGTCTTTGTGGAGGGGGAACCGGTTCAGGCGCGCGCGCCTGAGCCGCTGAGGGCAGGCGCGACGCAATGGCGGCTGCTCGACGACCAACATCACGAGGCGGGCCGGGGCGTTCTGAACCCCGCGGGTTCGGTCCGCGCGGCGCCCATCGAGCTGGGGGTCCTGGGGGTTGGCTGGTACCGGCTCGAATTCGGCTCGACCAACCAGCCCTGCCAGGCGTGGACCACCCTGGCGGTGCTGAGGCGCTTGCGCGCGCCTGTCCCCGCGGACTCGCCGGTGGCTGTGGACACCGCGGCCGCCTGGTTTGCGCGGGACGACGCGGCTCAACAGAAGCGGCTGGCGAACCTGGCGGCGCTGGCCGGCGTGAGCTGGATCCGCGACCGGCTCCGCTGGCGCGATCTCCAGCCGCAAGCCGGGCCGCTCCGCGACGTCCTCACCACCTACGACACCTCGGCCGAGGCGCATCGGGAGGCCGGCCTCCAAGTGCTGCAAGTGTTTCATGACACCCCGTCGTGGGCCGCGGAGCGCTCTGGCGGCAGCGGCCGGTTTGCGCCGGACTTGCGGCATGTCTATGAGCTGGGCCGGGCGCTGGCCGTTCGGTTCAAAGGGCGCGTGGCGGCCTGGGAGCCCTGGAATGAAGCGAATGTCGCCACGTTCGGCGCCCACACGGTGGACCAGATGTGCTCGTGGCAAAAGGCGGCCTGGCTCGGATTCAAAGCCGGCGATCCGGCGGCGCGGGTGTGCTGGAATCCCACCGCCGCCGTTCCCACGCCGGCACAGACCGAGGGAGTGCTCGCCAACGAAACCGAAGCCTATTTCGACACCTATAACATTCACACCTACGATTGGGCTCATGGCTACGCCGAGCTTTGGAAGCCCGCCCGCGCCGCCGCCGCGGGACGGCCGCTCTGGATCACCGAGGCTGACCGCGGCACGCCCCACCTGAAGAATCCGCCCTGGTATGACCAGGACCCCCGCCTGGAACGTCTCAAGGCCGAGTACATGGCTCAATCGTTCGCCAGCAGCCTCTTCGCCGGCGCCGAGCGCCATTTCCACTTCGTGCTTGGAAACTACCAGGAACCCAACGGGGTCCAGTTCGGGTTGCTGCGCCTGGACCTCACGCCACGCCCCGCCTATGTGGCCCTGGCCGCCGTGGGCCGGTGCCTCGCCGGCGCCCGCGTCCTGGGACGCTGGCGTCCTGCCGCGGACATTTCTGTCTATGCATTCCGCGCGCGTCCCGACGGCGTCGAGCGAGACGTCCTGGTGGCGTGGGCGGAGAAGGAGGCAGACTGGGACGGCCGCGGTCGGGCCACTGCCCGGTGGACGCTGCCCTCCAACCTAACCCCGCTCGATGTCTTCGATTACCTTGGCCGGTCGCGAGGCCGGGTGTTTCCGCCCGTTCTGACCTCCGCGCCGCTCTTTGTGTTTCTGCCGGCGGGCCAGGCGCAGTCGCTGCCGCTGGAGGCGCCCCCCGCCCCCGCCCCGCCGCGCGAGCGCAAGCCCTCACCGGTGGTATTGCAGGCCGTCTCTCCGCGCTCGGCCATCCGGCCAGTGAAGGACCTTCCCTGGTCGGAGGCTCACGTTTACAGAGCGGGACCAGGCCAGCCGCTGGAGCTGAGCTTGAACATCTACAATTTCGCCACAAACGCCGCCGCGGGCCGCGTGCGAGTCCTGGCGCAGCCCTCAGGCTGGGAGGCAACCCTGGCGGAAACGCGGTTCACTCTGCGGCCTCTGGATCGGTTTGAAACGACCGGCGTGCTGCGGATCACGGGCGCGAACCACGCCCGGGATGGCTGGGTGGTCTTGAAGGCGGATTGCGGACCTCACGGCCAGCCGGCGCTCGCTTTTCGAGTGGTCACGCCGCCTTGAGGTTAGCCGGGGCGGAGCCCCCGCATCCGTCCCAGCGCGCCTCGGGTCCGGGGCCTATTTCGCTTTCAGGTTGCCGTCGAGGGTGACGCTTTGCCCGTGGCCGATCGCGAACACCGCCGTCTTGTCGCCCAGCCGCACCGGGCATTCGCCGCCATGGGCGGACCGGAGGGTCGCTTCAGCCAGCTTGCCGCCCTTCCAAGCCAGGTCCACTTCGAAGCCGCCCCGGGCGCGGAGCCCCTTGACGCGGCCTTCCG
Source organism: Verrucomicrobiota bacterium (assembly GCA_022711695.1). GTDB lineage: Bacteria > Verrucomicrobiota > Verrucomicrobiia > Limisphaerales > JACRJZ01 > JACRJZ01. The sequence continues at coordinate 5,467 of JAKLEJ010000078.1, forward strand.
GCCAGGACTGGGGCAGAGCCGGCAGCAGGCACACCTCGAAACGGGGAGTGGAAGACTGCGCCAGGGGCGCATGGCTTTGCAGCAGCATCTCGGCGATGCCAGCCGAGGCCCCGAAATTGCCGTCAATTTGGAAGGGCGGATGGGCGTCGAACAGGTTTGGATACAGGCCGCCCTGGCCTTTGACGGCGCCGATGGGTTGGAGGAGGTTGCGCAAGATCAGCAGGGCGTGGTCCCCGTCAAGGAAGCGCGCCCACAAGTTCACCTTCCAGCCCATGCTCCAGCCGGTCGCGGCGTCGCCGCGGTGGAGCAGCGATTGTCGCGCGGCGTCGAAGTGCGGCTTGTTCCGCCAGACGATGTCCCAGCCCGGATAGACGCCCCACAGATGCGAGACATGGCGGTGCGTGTTGGCGGGATCGTCCTTGTCCTCGAGCCATTCCTGCAACTGACCGTGCCGGCCCACCTGGTTTGGGGCCAGCCGCGACCTCAGCGCCGCCAGTTGGGCGGCAAGGTCGGCGTCCAGTCCGAGAACCCGGGAAGCGTCGATGCAGGCGCCAAAGAGGGAGCGGATAATCTGGTGATCCATGGTTGGGCCCATGACCAGCCCGCCGTTTTCGGGCGAGTTCGAAGGCCCGCTGACCAGCCAGCCAGTCCCGGGATCCTCCACCAGGTAATCCACGAAGAAGAGCGCGGCTTCCTTCATGAGCGGGTAGGCGCGTGTGGCCAGGAACTCGCGGTCGCCGCCAAAGAGATAATGGTCCCACAAATGCAGGCACAGCCAGGCGCCGCCCGTAACCCAGATGCCGTGGTTGGAAGCGTTGATGGGAGCGGCGCCGCGCCAGAGATCGAAGTTGTGATGCAGCACCCAGCCGCGCGCGCCGTAATGCGCCCGCGCCACCTCGCGCCCGGACACCCGCAAATCCTCCAGGGCGTCGAACAGTGGGGCGGCGCACTCGGCCAGGTTCGCCGGCTCGGCGGGCCAATAGTTCATTTCGGTGTTGATGTTGCAGGTGTATTTGCTGTCCCAGGGCGGCTTGAGGCTGTCATTCCAGATGCCCTGCAGGTTGGCCGGTTGCCCCCCAGCGCGGCTCGAAGCGATCAGCAGATACCGGCCGTACTGAAAGACCAGCGCCGCCAGGTGCGGGTCCTGGCCCTTCGCGTAGTCCTTGAGCCTCTGGTCGGTGGGCTGCTCTGCCGCCGACGTGCGGCCCAACTCCAGGCTCACGCGCCGGAACAGCGACTGGTGGTCGGCCTGGTGCGCGCGCCGCCGCTCTTCCCACGACCGCCCCGCCGCTTCACGCACGAGCGCCGCGCAGCGCTCGGCGGGCTCGGCGGACACGTCCCGGAAAGTCCGGAAATTCGAGGCCGCCGCCAGGCGGATGACGAGCGCGCTGGCGCCGGTCACCCGCAGGCTGTTCTCTTCGGCGCCGACGCGCCCTCCCTCGGGTTCCAGCGCTGCGCGGCTCTCGAAGCGGATGCCGCCGGCTTCCACCTGGCCTTGAAGCACGAGCGTGTTCCCGTCGATTCTCACCGAGGCGCCCGGGTGCGGGCTGCTGAGGCGCACCCGGCAGTCGATCCGGCCCGGCGGGTCGCTGCTCAACCGCACATGCAGAAGCCGGTCCGGATGCGAGGCAAACACCTCGCGCCGATAGGCGACACCCCCGGCCTGGTATTCGGTGACCGCCACACCGGCGTCGAGATCCAGCCAGCGGCGATAGCCCGCGACCTGTTCGACGCCCTCGAATTCGATCCAAAGATCGCCGCAGGGCTGGTAGGCCTTCTGTCGAAGCGGCTGACTCATGAACTCCGCCGCGCCCAGGTCTTCGGCCTGTTTCTGACGGGCGCGCGCGCTCCTCAGAAGCTCCCGCGCTTCCTGTTGTCGAGCCCTGGCTTCCTGCGACTGACCCGCTGCCGCCAGCGACGCGGCTTCCGTCTGCTTGCGCAGCGCCTCGAGTTCAGCCTCCCGGCCCTGAAACAGGAATTGACGCATGGCCGGCAGCGCTTTGACGGCTCCCTCGCGCGCGTAAGAATGCGGCCGGCCGGTCCAGACCGTGTGCTCGTTGAACTGAATGCGTTCGACGGGCAGGCCGCCAAACACCATCGCGCCCAGGTGGCCGTTGCCGACCGGAAGCGCTTCCTCCCACTTGGCCGCGGGCCGGCGATACCACAGGCAAAGCGGGGCTGCGGGTGTCGCAGCCTCGCCGGCGTAGGCGACGCTGCCGGCAGGCGGGGCTGGCGCGCGCCCCGCCGCCGCGTTGATGCGGGCGACGCCGCGGGCGTCGGGTTCCCCGGCGCAGAGGCGAGCGACGCCCAGGGCGGCGCACCAGACGCCCAAACGCGCCCATCGGAGGGTGTGAGTCATGGCGCATACTGGTTGGGGCCGCATCCGGCGGTCAAGCCTCGATGGCGGCTTGTAATAGTTTGACGTTCCAAGCCCGTTTGCTATGTTGAGCCCCGATGATGGACTTCAGCAGCCGAGTTAAGCACCGATCGGGCGGCTGGTTTTGGGCCGCCGGGCGGCGGCGCGCGCAAGGGCGTTGACGAATCGAGTCCCCTTGCCGCAGGCCCCTCCCTGCGGTTCTTCCGTTTTCACAACCCGTCATCCTCCAGAAAACACCATGATCATCGTTCTCAAACCGGACATCACCAGGAAACAGGAAACCGCCGTCCTGCAGGAAATTCGCAAGCTGGGTTACCGCCCGCATGTCATGCGGGGCGTGGCTCGGACGGTCATCGGGGCCATCGGCGACGAGCGCACCCACCAGTCGCTGGAAACGCTGACGACGTGGCCGCAGGTCGAGCAGGTCATGCCGGTGCAAAAGCGCTACAAGCTGGTCAGCCGGGAGGCGCACAAGGCCACCTCGACCATCGCGGTGCGGGGGAACATCATCGGCGGGCGCAAGCTCCAGGTCATGGCGGGGCCCTGCTCGGTGGAGACCGAGGCGCAACTCATGAGCGTGGCGCACGCGGTGAAGAAAGCCGGGGCGACCATCCTGCGCGGCGGAGCGTACAAGCCGCGGACTTCGCCTTACGAGTTCCAGGGCCTGGGGGAAAAGGGCCTCAAGCTGCTGGCCAAGGCCCGGCGCGAAACCGGGTTGGCCGTGATCACGGAATTGCTCTCCGAGGCGCACACCGACCTGGTGGCCGAATACACGGACATCATCCAGATCGGGGCCCGCAATGCGCAGAACTTCCAGTTGCTGATCGCGGCCGCCAAGACGGGCAAACCCATCCTGCTCAAGCGCGGGCTGTCCATGCGCATCGAGGAATGGCTGCTGGCGGGCGAGTATGTGCTCTCGAACGGCAACGCCAACCTGCTGTTCTGCGAGCGGGGCATCCGCACCTTCGAAACCTACACGCGCAACACCCTGGATCTTGCCGCCGTTCCCATCATCAAGGCGGAGTCGCATTGCCCGATCGTCATCGACCCCAGCCAGGGGGCCGGCCGCGCCGACCTGGTCAGCTCGATGTGCAAGGGGGCCGTGGCCATGGGCGCCGACGCCCTGCTGATCGAAGTGCATCCCAACCCCACCGCCGCCTGGAGCGACGGCCCGCAGCAGCTCTCGCTGGACCTGTTCGCCCGGCTGATGGAGGAACTGCGGCCGTTCATCGCCGCGGCCGGGCGCGAATAATCGCCGCCCCTGCCGATCGAGGCTTGTCCCGGCCGGTTCTGGAGGTCAGACTGCCCCCAGAACACGATGAACACGCCCTCTGCGCATCTCGGGAGGTTTTCGCAATGGTTCTATTGCGCCCTGGCCCTTGCCGGGGCTGCCGTCGGCGCTGAAACGGCCAGACCGATTCCGGACCGGGGCCGGATGGCGCTGGAGCCGCTGGGGCCGCGGGCGGGCTGGAGGATCGGCGGGGTGGCCGGCGAGCGCCTGACGGTCAACGTGGACGAATGGCTGCTGCGCGCGCCGCAGGCCAATCCCGGCATGCTGGAGATGTTCCGCGCGCGCGACCGGCAACCCGCGCCCCAGTTGGTTCCGTGGGCGGGCGAGTTTGCGGGCAAATACCTGATCTCGGCCGCACAGGCGCTAGCGCTGACGGGCTCGAACGAACTGCGCGAGCACCTCGGCCGTTTCGTGATGGAGCTGATCGCGACGCAGGCCGAGGATGGCTACCTGGGGCCGTTCCCAAAGGCCGAGCGGCTGCGGGGCAACTGGGATCTGTGGGGCCATTACCACGTCATGGAAGGTCTCCTGCTCTGGCACGAATGCTCCGGCGAAGACGCCGCCTTTCGCGCCGCCCGGCGCGCCGCGGACCTCATCTGCAAAACCTATCTGGACTCGCCGCGGCGGGTCTTCGACGCCGGCTCGCACGAGATGAACATGGCGGTCATCCATGTGCTGGCGCGACTGCACCGGCTGACCGGCGAGGCGCGTTACCTGGCCATGGCAAAAGAGATCGAGAAGGACTGGGAACGCGCGGGCGATTACCTTCGCAGCGGCCTGGCCGGCGTCGAGTTCTACGCCTCGCCGCGCCCGCGCTGGGAGAGTCTGCACGACCTGCAGGGGCTGGTGGAGCTGTGGCGAGTGACGGGCGACACCCGCTACCGGGACGCCTTCCAGCATCACTGGCGCAGCATCGCCCGGTTCGACCGGCACAACACCGGCGGCTTCAGCTCGGGCGAGCAGGCCACCGGCAACCCGTGGAACCCGGCCCCCATCGAGACCTGCTGCACGGTGGCCTGGATGACCTTGAGCGCGGACATGCTGCGGCTGACAGGCGACGCGCAGGCGGCGGATGAACTGGAGCTGGCCCTGCTCAACGGCGGGCTCGGCGCCCAGCATCCCTCGGGCCGCTGGTGGACCTACAACACGCCCATGGAGGGGCTCCGCGAAGCCTCCGCGCACAGCATCGTCTTTCAGGCCCGCGCCGGCACGCCCGAGCTGAATTGCTGCTCGGTGAACGGCCCGCGTGTGCTGGGCCTGCTGACCGAGTGGGCGGTAATGCGCTCGCCCGATGGCTTCACCCTCAACTGGCACGGCCCGATCGAAGTCGCCACGGAGGCCCCGAACGGCACGCCCGTCCGGTTGCGCTGCGAAACCGCTTATCCCCTCGACGGCGCCGTCCGCTGGGTAATCGAGCCGGGCGCCGACGCCGGCGAGTTCGCGCTCCGGTTCCGGTTGCCGGGCTGGTCGGCAAACACCACCGGCGCCTTGAACGGCCGGCCGGTGACCGTTCCGGCGCGTCCCGGTTTTCTCGAACTGAAAGGCCCCTGGAAACATGGCGACGCGATCGAACTGACCTTTGACATGTCCCTCCGCCTCGTGCCAGGCGATCGCGAGGCGCTCGGACGCGTCTCGCTCTACCGCGGTCCCATCCTGCTGGCGTTCGACCCGCGCCATAATCCGTTCGATGAGGCCGGCCTGCCCGCCGTCGATGGCCGCCGGCTCAAGGAGGCCGTCGCAGTGGCTCAGTCCGGGCTTCCCCCGATGCGGCTTCCGCCCTGGCTCCTGCTGGACCTGCCGGCAGCCGGTGGCAAAATGGTGCGCCTCTGCGAATACGCCAGCGCGGGTTCCCACGGGCGACGGTAGCTTTCCTGGCTGCCAGCCGTGTCTCCCCCGCCGCCGCCGCCAATTACCC
>JAKLEJ010000079.1 GCA_022711695.1 Verrucomicrobiota bacterium
GGTGGGCGGGGTGGTGGTCACCGGGCTGTTGGGACTGGACATCTACGGCAGCGTGGCCTACCAGGCGTTCATCTTGTTGGCGTGCCTCCTGGCGACGGCCTGCTTCTTTGCCTGGCGGTTCCGGCTGCCGTTCCTCGCCGAGCGCGTGCTGCCGCGTTTCGCCACCGTCGGCCTGCCGGTGAGCTACCGGATCGTCGTGACCAGCCAGACCCACCGGCCTCAGCGGGACCTGGCCTTGATCGAGGAGCTGGCGGATCCCCGGCCCACCCTGGAGCAGTTCATGGCCTTGCAGCAGGCCGAGGAGCGGCGCATGCGCTCGTTCAGCTTCAATCGCGGGGCTTCGACGTGGAAGTTCGAGCGGGCGCGAATTACTGAAGGCCTCCTGCCGCTGCTCCAGCCGGGGCAGCGCGCCGAGGCCACCCTGCAACTGACGCCCCTGCGGCGCGGCCATGTGCGGTTCACCGGCTTGACCGTGGCCCGGCCGGACCCGCTCGGCCTGGTGAAGGCGTTCGTGCGGAGGCCGCTTCCCCAATCGCTGCTGGTTCTGCCCCGCCGCTATCCCCTCCCGCCCGTGGGTTTCCCCGGGAGCGCCAAATACCAGCCCGGCGGCGTGGCCCAGGCTTCGTCTGTGGGCGAGTCCGAGGAGTTCGTGTCGTTGCGCGATTACCGAAACGGCGATCCGCTGCGCCGCATCCACTGGCGCAGTTGGGCGCGCGCCGGCCGGCCCATCGTCAAGGAATACCAGGACGAGTTCTTCGTCCGCCACGCCCTCATCCTGGACACGTTTGCCGGGCACCCCCAGAGCGACGTGTTCGAGGAAGCGGTCTCGGTGGCGGCCTCCTTTGCGTGCACGCTGCAGACGCAGGAATCGCTGCTGGACCTGCTGTTTGTGGGCGCTGAGGCCTATTGCTTCACCAGCGGCCGCGGGCTGGCGCACACCGACCAGATGCTGGAGATCCTGGCCTCGGTGCGGGTCTGCGAAGACAAGTCGTTCAGGCGCCTCGAGAGCCTGGTGCTCCAGCATCTGTCGGCGGTGAGCGGCTGCGTGTGCGTGCTGGTGGCCTGGGACGAGGCGCGGCGGAGTTTTGTCGGCCGGCTGAATCGGCTGGGGGTGCCGCTGAAGGTGTTGGTGGTTCGGGAACCTGGCGGACCGCCGCTCGACCCGGGCCCCCTGCGCGAGGCGCCCCAGGATTTCCATGTCCTGGAAGTGGGATCGGTGGGCGAGGCGCTGAGCCGCCTCTAGTGGCGCATGAAGACGCTGAACACGCCCCCCTTGCTGATCGGCTCGGCCCTGGCGCTCTGGGGATGGCAGAGCGGGTTCCTGCTGGTGAGCCTCCTCATGGCCGTCATCCTCGAGGGGTCGCGCGTGGTCGGGCTGCGCTGGGATCTCAAGGAAAAGGATTTCCGGCGCATCTGGGATTTTACCACCGTGCTGTTTTTGGCGACGGCGGTCTATCTGTTCACTGGGACCGAGGGCCCCGGGAGCCTGGTCACATTGATGATGGGCGGCGGGCCGGGCGCTCAGGGGCGCGCGGTCTCGGAAACGGCCCAGGCCATGCTGGTCCTTTTCCGATGGCTGCCGTTGGTCTTCTTCCTGTTCGTGGCCGCCCAGGCCTACAGCAATACGGAGTTAATCCCCTGGAGCGTCCTCTCGATCGTCGTTCGACGCCGGTTGGCCAGACAGAAAGACCCGCTGCCTTCCCCGCCCCACCAGGGCTTGAACATGGGCAACCGCTACCTGGCGGTTTGCCTGCTGGCCTCCTGCGTTCCGGTCCGGCCGGGCAACGAGTTCTTCTATCCGCTCTTTGGCCTGCTGGTGGCCTGGGCGCTCTGGAACCGCCGGCCGCTCCGCTATTCCTTCGCCTCGTGGGCCGCCCTGGTGCTGCTCGTCCTCGTGGCAGGCTATTTCGCCCAGAATGGCTTTCGGCAGATCGTCGGCCTGGCCAATGTCTATGGAACCAACTGGCTGGCCCAGTTTCTCAATCGCGGCTTCGATCCCCGCGAAACCCGGACGGCCCTGGGACAGATCGGCCGCATCAAGCTATCCGGCAAGGTGGTGCTGCGCGTCGAGTCCAAGGACAATCGCCCCGCGCCCCCGCTGCTGCGCGAGGCCAGCTACCGCTTCTTTCGCTTCCCGGACTGGGCCGGCGCCGGCCGGGTGCGCGACTTTGTGGACGCGCAGTACGAAACCAACGCGACCACCTGGGTGTTGGCGCCCGGGGCCAAAGCCGAGCATGCCATCACCATCTCCCAGTACTTGCCCGAGCGCAGCGAGGAGGGAGCACGGCGCGGCGTGCTGGCGCTCCCGCACGGCATCGTGCGGATCGAGAACCTCCATGCCTTCGTGGTCAGCACCAACCGCCTGGGCGTGGTGCGCGTCGATGAGGGGCCCGGCCTGGTGGTGTACGACGCTTGGTACAAATCCGGCTCCACACTCGACAGCCCGCCCGACGAGCGCGACGACCTCTCGATCCCCAAGAGCGAGGAGGCTGCGCTGACCCAGATCGTCAACGAACTGGGCGTGGCCGGCAAGACCCCCCGGGAAATCCTGCGCGCGCTCACCGCCTTCTTCTTCAACCACTTCGAATACAGCTCCTGGCTGCCCTCGGCCCACCGCCTTCGCCTGAACCTGACGCCGCTCTCGAATTTCCTCCTCTCCGAGCGGCGCGGCCACTGCGAGTACTTTGCCACCGCGGCCACGCTCCTGCTGCGCAAAGCCGGTGTGCCCGCCCGCTACGCGGTGGGCTACGCCGTGCACGAGAAATCGGGCCGCACCTACCTCGTTCGCCAGCGCCATGCCCACGCCTGGTGCCTGGTCTGGGTGGACGGGCGCTGGCAGGACTTCGACCCGACCCCGGGCTCCTGGATTCCCGCCGAGGATTCCCGGGCCGCCTGGACGGAATGGCTTTCGGACTGGTGGTCGAGAATCTGGTTCGAGTTCTCGCGCTGGCGCTGGGGCGAGGCCCGCATCCGCGACTACCTCGTGTGGGCGGCGTTGCCCGTGCTCGCCCTGCTGCTGGTCCGCCTGGCGCTGACCGGGAAGTGGCGCCGGCAGCGCCGCAAGAAGGTCTCGCTGCGTCCGCTTTCGTCCCTGCCCGGGGCCGATTCCGAGTTCTACCTGGTGCAGCAGGAGGCGGCGCGGCGCGGGCTCCTGCGGCAGCCCGATGAAACGCCGCGGGGTTGGTGGCGGCGGCTCGAACGGGAGACCCCGCTGGCGCGCTGGCGGGACTCCTTCGAGACCATGCTCCGCCTCCACTACCGGTATCGCTTCGATCCGGCCGGGCTGCTTCCCGGGGAACGCGCCCAACTCCGGGAGGGGGCCCAGGAATGCCTGCGCCGACTCCGGGCGCGGCCTCAGCCATGAGCGCGCCCGGTCCCAGGCCCGAGCCTCCCCTCTGGCGGCGCCTCGTGTATGGGCGCAGCCTCAAACGCACGCTGCTGCGCGCGGCCCTGCTGATGAGCGTCGCCTTCGTGGTGTTCCGTTTCATCCTCATCCCCGTGCGCATCGAGGGCGACAGCATGGCCCCCACCTACCGGGATGGCGGGGTGAACTTCATCAACCAGCTTGCCTACGCGCGCCACCCGCCCCGGCGCGGAGACGTGGTCGGGGTGATGATGGCGGGCCGCCGGGTCATGCTCTTCAAGCGCATCGTCGCTCTTCCCAACGAGCGTTTTTCCATCGCCAGGGGCCGGGTCTTCATCGATGGCCAACCCCTCGATGAACCTTATGTGCGCGAGCGCTCTCCCTGGGAAATCACCCCCAGAACCCTTGGCCCGGACGAGTATCTCCTGATCGGCGACAACCGCGGGATGGATCAGCGGCTCCACGTCTTTGGGGCCGCGAAGGCCGACCGCATCGTGGGAAAGGTGCTCTGGTGAAAAGCAGGCTGCAGATTCTGGCGGTGGCGGCGATCGGCATCGCCTGCCTTGTCTTTCTCTTTCAACGGCTCTTCCCCAACGAGGAGCGGCGCATTCGCAAACGCCTCGATGGCCTGGCGTCGCTCGTCGCCTCGGCCGAGGGCGGGTCCACCGCCCGGGGTCTCCTCGCCGCTGACAGGCTTCGGGATTACCTGACCTCCGACATCGAGATCGAGATCGAGGTCCCGGGCGAGAGGCGGCAGACCTTCAGCGGGCGTCAGGATATCATCCGGGCGGCGCTGGCCGCCCGCGCGGCCTACGGCGGCTTGAAAGTGGCCTTCCTGGATGTGCGGGTGACGCTCGGCCCCGGAAACGAATCCGCCTCGGTCAGCACAACGGTCCGGGCCTCCCAGCCCGGCCAGCGCGATGTTTTCTACCAGGAGATGAAGCTGACTCTGCAGCAGGAGGACCGGCAGTGGCGCGTGCGCAAGGCCGAAACCGTCAAGTCCCTTCAACTCTGAAGCGGCGCGGGAAGCGCCGCTTCAGTCAAGCCCGTCACTCATCCTCCGCCTCACGGGCTGCCCTTATCTCAACTTGGACTGCGCTCCGGTGGCGTTCAACACCGGGTGAGCCAGCCGGGCTACCTCGTGCGGCCGCCGCGGCCGCCTCCGCTGGGATCCGACGAGCGCGCCGGAGCGGAGACCGCTGGCGCGGGCGAGGACCTTGGGGCGGAATAGCTTGGGGCCGGCGAGGGCGACGAGGGCCGGCTTGGGACCGGCTGCGCCGGGGCGGAGTAGGAGGGCGTCGGCCGGTTCGGGGTGACCGAGTAGGAAGGAGTGGCTCGGGTCGGGGCCGGCGTGTACGAAGCCGCCGGGGAACCTGAAGACGGCGTGTAGGACGAGGCGGGCCGGCTGGGGCCCGGGGCGGTGGAGGGCGCGGAACGGGTCGGCGCCGGGGTGTAGGCGGGGGCCGGCCGAATGGGCGCGGGCGTGTAGGACGGCGCCGGCCGGGTGGGCGAGGCGCTTCCCGAAGGAGGCGTCACCGAACGAGGGGCCACGGCGGGAGCGCTCGGCGTGCTCGGGACAGTGATTGTTCGCGACGGTTGCGGATTCACGGTGGCTGGAGAGCGCGTCACCGGGGCGCGCGGTTCGGGGCGCGTGACGGTCGGGGTGGCATTGCCCGTCGGGTTGACGGCAGGGGTCACTCCGGAAGGCCGGTTCGGACGCGCGGGCTCGGTCGCCGGTCGGATGGCCGCGGGCGCCTCGGATTTGATCGAGGCGGCGGGAGCGCCGGGTTGCGTTGCGGGCGTCGCTTGCGTTCCGGACATCCGGATGGACCTGTCAGGCGCGGCGGGCCTCACGGGTTCGCCCGCGCTGGGGCTCTTGACGGTGACCGGCGACCGGGCCTCCCGCGTCGTCCTGGCCTCGGCGGCGGGGTTGGCCGGGGTTCCGGTCGAGCCCACAGAACTCCTGGGCGCCGTGGGCGCGGGGTTATTGTTGCGTCCGGTGGCGGACGTTCCGGCGACGGGGGCCTGGCCGAGGCTGGAACGCGGCGAGAGCGCCGCGCCCGGGCGTTCGGAAACCGAAACTGCGCCGCCTGGTCCGGTGGGCGCGACAGGGGCGCCGGGAGCGCGCGGCGCGCGCGAGGCCCCGTTGCCCGCGAGGGCCGAGGGGTTCTTCGGCAGCGAAGGCCGTTCGACCACCAACTGCGAGCCGTCCTTATACAACCGTTCGGGCCGGGTGGTCATGGCGCGTTCAGCCGGGCGCTCGCGGACCGTCAGGGTGCGCATTTCGCTGCCGGCGGCCCGGCGCACTGTCTCGCGCCCCATCCCGTGGTTTAAGACCCCCAGCCGGGTCACCGAGTAGTTGTTGATCACGGTCGAGCCGGCATACATCGGCTGGAGGCGATGCGGCGGCTCGCAGTGCCGGCGCACATTGTAGTCGCAAAACCGATGCGTCGGCACCCAGCTATAACAGGCGTAGGAGAGGCCGAAGTCGCAGCCGATGCCCACGGCCACGCCGCCGTAAGTGAACCCGACTCCAACGCTCCAGCAGGCGGCCGGGGGCAGGGGCGCCCAGCCACAGTAGCCGGCCGAGTAGCGCCAGCTCACCCACGAGGGGCCCCACACCGTGCCCGGGCTCCACAGCCACCCGGCGTGTCCGTGCCGGTACCACCGCCCGTAATGAAACGGCGCCCAGCCCCACGAGTAATCCGAATGCCAGTACCAGCCCGCATCCGACCAATACCAGCGTCCGGCATCGCAGTAGGGCGACCAGCCCGGGCTGGCCACCACCACCGTCGGCTGCCAGCACCAGCCATAGCCCGACACGTACATCCACGAGCCGTAAGGGGCCAGCGAGTCATAGAAGTAGGAGACTTCAGTCTCCTGGGGGGGCGCCGAGACCTGGACCACCTGCGCCGCGGGTTGCTCGACCGCCACGGCGGCCGGCGGCGGCGCGGCTTGCGGCTGCGGCTCGGGGGCTGCCACGTTCGAGACCACCTGGGTTTGCACCACCGCGGCCGCCGGGGCCACCAGGGCAGGCGCGGCCGCCGCCGCGCCCAGTTGCACGTCCTTTTGCATCATCGAAGTGATGACGTTCGCGGTCACCCCCAGGTCGTTCAGATACACAATCCCGTCCGGGTTCAAATTGAAGCCGTGCCTGGCGGTCTCGATGTAGGTGAGGATCACGTCCTCGTTCACGCCGGCCTGAACCATCTTGACGATCTCGTGAACCGCCGGAGAGAGATTCTGATCCGGCGGCGCGCCGGGATCGACCCGCTGTTCGATTGCCGGAACGGGCGCCACGTTGGTGTCGGCAACCCCCTCGTTCGGCATCGACACAATCCGGGGCGGCGCCGAGGTGAAGAGGATCGCGGGCGCGGGATCTTCCACGAGGTTTGTGGGCGGGGCGGTGACCGGCGCGGGTTCCGCCGCCACGACGACCGGTGCGGGGCTGGCCTGGACCACCGTGGCGCGTTCCTGCTGCGCGGATTGATTGGCGCATCCGATCAGCAGCGCCGCGCAGATGCTCCCTCCTATTCCCGTCTTTCTGCAAAATCTGGTTTTCATATCGGCTCCTGAGTTCTTATTTGTTTTACTGCCATGGAGCTCATTCATCATTACTCCAACTTTGAGACTGGCCCCCCTCCAGCCCTATTCATCGACCCAAGCTCCCACGCAAAACGCTGATTATCAACGTGTTTTTTATGGAGTTTGACGGCATTACAAAATGACCTGAGAAATCTAAGGGCAACTGTTTGCCGGGTTCCTGGCCTGTCTGGTGCCATCTGTAACTCAATGGCGCGGAATGACCAACAGGTGACCGCATCCCCTTTTGGCTTTCCACTTTGCGCCGCCGCAGTCATGCTTGCGCCATGTCAGGATTGATCGCCATTGTCGGACGGCCCAATGTGGGCAAGTCCGCGCTGTTCAACCGGATCGTCGGCCGGCGCATCGCCATCGTGCACGACGAGCCCGGCGTGACGCGGGATCGCATCAGCGCCGAGGCCGAATGGCGTGGGCGCGCGTTCACTTTGGTCGATACCGGAGGGATCGGCTTGCTCCGCAGGGAGAAGACCGACGACGTCATCTCGAAGTCGGCGTTGGACCAGGTGGAGTTGGCGATCGAGGCCGCCCAACTGATCGTCATGGTCACGAACGTGAAGGAGGGGATGACCCCGCTGGACCGGGAAGTGGCGGCCCGGCTGCGCCGCAGCGGCAAACCCGTGCTGGTGGCGGTGAACAAGGTGGACGAGCCGGGCGCGGAGCCGGAGGCGGCCGAGTTTGCGGGGCTGGGTTTCGAGCATGTCTTTCCGGTGACCGCCATTCACGGGCACGGCGTGGAGGCGCTGCTCGATGCCGCGCTGGCGGCGTTGCCGGAGGCGCCGACGACGGTGGAGGAGGCGGCATCGGGCGCGGCCCGGACCGCGGGAGCTCAACCGCTCAAGCTGGCCATCGTCGGCCGGCCCAACGTGGGCAAATCCTCGCTGATCAACGCGCTCACGCGCTCGGAGCGCGTCATCGTCAGCCCCGTGCCGGGAACGACGCGCGACGCCGTGGACGTGCCGTTCGAGGTCGAGACGGACGGGGTTCGCCAGAACTACCTGCTGATCGACACCGCGGGCATTCGCAAGAACCGGCGCGTGCAGGACGACGTCGAGTTCTACAGCGTCAAGCGGGCCGAGGACTCGATCGCCCGGTGCGACCTTGCCGTGCTGGTGCTCGACGCCGAGACCGGCATCACCGAACAGGACAAGAAGATCGCGGGCCTGATCGTCGAGGCGCGCCGGGCCTGCCTGGTGGTGGTGAACAAATGGGATCTTGTGGCCGACGCCGTGCGCCAGGCCCAGATCGAGGAAATGGCCCGCCGCCAGGATCACGGGCGTTCGCGCCAGAAACGCCTCATCACCCTCGCCGAGTTCGGCGAGTGGGTGCAGGAGCTGCTTTTCTTTCTCGACTATGCCCCGGTGATCTTCACCTCGGCCAAGTCCGGCTTCCACCTCGAGCGATTCCTCGAGGCGGTGCGCTTCGTCGCCGCCCAATGGCAGCAGAAAGTGACCACCTCCCTGCTGAATCGCGTTCTGCGCGACGCCATCAGCCGCCAGCAGCCCGTCAGCGCCGCCGGGCATTTCCTCAAGTTCTTTTACGCCACGCAGACGAGCCAGGCGCCGCCGGTCTTCCGGCTCTTTCTGAATCGCAAGGAGTTCTTCTCCGAATCCTACAGCAAGTACCTGCAGCGCGAATTGCGCCGGGCCTTCGGCTTCGAAGGCTGCCCGATCATGCTCTCGGCCCAGGCGCGCCCCAAGACCATCGAGCCGGTGCGCCGCCACCTGCCGAACCGCCGCCGGGACTGAGCCGCGCTCCCACTGCCTCGCATGAAATGCTTTGTCACCGGCGCCTCGGGATTTGTCGGGGCCAACCTGGTTCACGAGCTGAACGCCCGCGGGCATGCCGTGCGGGCGCTGCTGCGCCCGGGCAGCGACCGGCGGGGGCTGACCGGGGCGGAGTACGAAGAGATTCCGGGGGACCTGGGCGACCGCGCGGCGCTGGAGCGGGCCTTGCGGGGATGCGACTGGTGTTTTCACGTGGCCGCCAGCTATCATCTTTGGCTGCGCGATTACGCGCCGATGTACGCCGCCAACGTCGAGGGCACGCGCCAGGTCATCGAGGCGGCGGCCGCCGCCGGTTGCGCCCGCATCGTTTACACCAGCACCGTCGGCTGCATTGGCTTGCCTCAGGCCCGTGAAGGGCGCGTCGCGCCGACAGACGAGGACACCCCGGTTTCCGGCGCCCAGATGCGCAACCACTACAAACGGTCGAAGTGGCTGGCCGAGCAGGCCGCGCTGGAACTCGCCGCCGCCGGCGCCCCGGTCGTAATCGTCAATCCCAGCGCCCCGGTGGGGCCGCGCGATGTCAAACCCACTCCGACCGGCCAGGTGATCGTGGACTTCCTCAAGCGCCAGATGCCGGCCTATCTGGACACCGGCCTCAACTGGGTGCACGTGCGCGACGTTGCCGCCGGCCATATTCTCGCGGCCGAAAAGGGGCGTGTGGGCCGGCGCTACATCCTGGGCAATGCGGCCGGCAACCTGACCATGGCCGAGGCTTTCGCGTTGCTGGAGAGGATCAGCGGCGTGCCCGCCCCGCGCATGCGGGTTCCGTACTGGGTGGCTTACGCGGCCGCCTGCGTGAACGAAGCGATGTCGCGGGTGACCGCCAGGCCCCCCAAGGCGCCCCTGGCGGGCGTGCGCATGGCTCGCTACAAGATGTTCTTCAATCCCGCCAGGGCCATCCGCGAATTGGGCATGCCCCAGACCCCGCCCGCCCAGGCGCTCGAGGATGCCGTGAACTGGTTCCGCGCTCACGGTTACGCGAGCTGATCCCGCGTCCCTCCCGGCCCGATGTTCTCTCGGAGAACCCCGAGTCAGCGAGTCGAAGGAGACTTGGGAGCGGCCTCGACCCAACTGAGGTTTCGTTTCAGCGTTGCGATGTGCGTTTTGACCAGGGCGGTCAGCGCTTTCTCGTCAGTGGGCGCGCGCTGATGCTGCGCGATCACCTGGGGGCGGTCGGCCACAATGACCACGAACCACTCCGGCGTGTCATCCAGTCCCTTGACCAGCTCGCCGTGGAGGTGGTGGTGGGTTGCAATGATGCGGCACACGCGCTCGATGAACTCGGGGGCGCATTTCTGCTCGGCGAGGACTTCGCGCGCCTTCGGCGGCCCGCTGACCTCGCCGCGGGGCCCTCCGCCGCCGATGTCGTGCAGCAGGGCGGTCACCTGAACCAGTTCCGGATCCGCGGCCCGAATTTCGGGGATGGCCTCCTTCACAGCCAGAATGGCCCGGGCGACTGGCAGCACCACGAAACCGTGGCCGGGATCGAATTGGCGGGAGGCGCACGACCGCTGGATGGCTTCCAGCAGGGCAGGGGAGGCGGCCGGTTCGGCCGCGCCCGCGTGTGCCGTCATCAAGAGCAAGGTCGCCGCAGCGGCCAGAAGGCTTTCGGAGAGTCTCACCGGTCGGTCGGTCTTCATGAGGCCAGCGTAGCTCTGTTGCGCACCGATGAGAAGGACAACCTCCTTGGTTAGGCTCGCCGTTCCGGCGTCGGCGTTGCGCCGGGCAGGCTTCCAGAACCGTTACCGGCTGACATTCGACCCAAAATGCGTGGTGAGGTCGTAGCTGAACTGGCGTTTCTCGCGGGCCTTGAGCGGCAGCAGGAACTTCACCTTGTTCGCGTCCACCTTCTCGTATGCCGCGTCGGTCTTCAGCGTCCAGTCCCCGGCGAAGTTCCGGCGCACGTCCAGCACCGCGTCGATGTCCTTCGAGTTCTGGACCTCCACCTGCCAGGTTTCCTTGACGGTCCAGCCCTTCACATTCCCGTTTCCGTCAAACTGCAGGTTGGTCTTCTCCCAGTTGATCAGGGTCGGCTTGACCAGCACTTCCCGGTCATTGCCCAGTTCCATCTCCACCGCTTCGTTCACGGGGATGTACTTGACCGCCGTCCGGCCCACAAAGGCATAGAGGTTGTCGGCGGTGGCGAGCCGGAACGCCTTGACCTCGCCATCGGGCAGCGGTTCCCGGCCCAGCTTGCTCGGCTCCGAGTTGGTGAACCGGTAGTAGCGCATGACCGCCTCGCCCCAGCGCTCCTTCTCGAACTTGTAGTAACTGCTGATC
>JAKLEJ010000008.1 GCA_022711695.1 Verrucomicrobiota bacterium
GGCCACCTCCACGCCGAACCTGATGAGCGACATGGACGCCGTGGACACCCACGCCTACTGGCAGCATCCGCACTTCCCGGGGCGGCCGTGGGACTCGGCGGATTGGATCGTGAACAACCGAACCATGGTCAACGAGCGGGGCGGCACGCTGCCAGGGCTGGCGCGCAAACGGGTGACAGGCAAACCGCATGCCTGCACCGAGTACAACCATCCCGCGCCAAACACTTACTGCAGCGAGGGATTCCTCCTCCTGGCCGCCTACGCCTCGTTGCAGGACTGGGACGCCATCTACGCCTACAGCTACGCGCACAACCGCGGGCAGGGCTGGGACCTGCGCCACATCAGCGGCTTCTTCGACATCGACCAGCACCCCACCAAGATGGCCACGCTGGCGGCGGCGGCGCGGCTGTTTCTCCGGGGCGACGTGCAGCCGGCGCGCAACCAGGTCGTCGCGAGCCTGGACACCGAAACCGAAAACCGGCTCCTGCTGAGAGCGTCGGCCTGGAGCCTGGTCGATGCCGCGCAGCGGGGCGTGTCTGCCGAAGCCGCGCTGGTCCATCGCGTGGCCCTGGCGACAGACGGCCGCCCGGTTCCGCCGGACGCCCTGCGGCCCGACCAGGTCCCGATCAAAGGCAAACGGTTCGTGTCCGACACCGGCGAGTTGACCTGGGACCTCAGCGAGGCGGACCGTGGGGTGGTGACCCTCAACACGCCGCGGAGCAAAGGGGTCATCGGGTTTGGCGGAGGCCGGCGCTTCGACCTTGGAGGCGTGGTGGTCGAACCCGGCCGCGGCCTGCAGGAGGGCTGGAGCGCCCTCACCCTGACGGCGCTCGATTCGCCAGGGCGCTGGCTCGTGACCGCCACCGGCTACGCCGAGAATACCGACATGAAGTGGACGGGCGCGCAGAAGAACAGCGTGGGTCGGGAGTGGGGCCGCGCGCCCTCGCGCGTGGAAGGCGTGCCTGCCCGCATCACTTGGCCCCACGCGGCTTCGAAGCTCGCCGCCTGGGCGCTGGATGAGCGAGGGCAACGCCGCGAGCGTGTCGCGGTTCAGGAAGTCGCGGGCGCCAAGGCCGCGATCGAGATTGGGCCGGCGTGGCGGACCCTCTGGTACGAGATCGCCATTCAATAGTCCGCCGGGCCGGGCATCGGCGCGGGGGGTTCAGAGGCCAAGCCTGCGGCCTTCGCGCTCCACGATCACGAATTCGCGGTCCACCATCACGCTGGTTTGCCGGCCCAGAAAATCCATCAGCACCGCCACCCGCTGCCGGCCCGGCATGACCTGCTGGATGACCGCCTCCAGACCCTCGAACGCTCCGCCCTTCACAAGGACCTCGTCGCCGGGCCGCAGATCCGGGTCCAACTGGTGAATCTCCTCCTCGCCGAGGCGCTGGCGCAGTTCGGCAATGACCGCATCGGGGATGGTCGGCCAATGGACCCCGAAATGGACCACCTTGCGCACGCCGCGCGCGTGATAGACTTTCCGCAGGCAGGCATGCCAGTCGAACCGGGCAAAGAAATAGCAGGGGAAGAGCGCCTCGGTCACCCAGACCCGGCCCTGGCGAGTGGGGCGCTTGAAGCGCAGGCGGGGCAGGAACACCTGGATGTCCTCGTCCTGTTGCAGGTGCGCCGCGGCGATGTGTTCATGCTTGGGCTGCGAACGCACGCAGAACCAGGCGGGCGTATCCACACGACCGCCTGCCGCGGGCAGCGCCGGCCCCGGATTGGAGGGAACGGCGTTCACGCCCAGCCTCCCTCCGGCGATCTCGAAAACGTCCAGGCCCGGCCCACGCCGGGCAGACAGGGATGCCCGCCCAGCCTCTTCGATTGTGTCTCCATGCAGCAGGCGCATGCTGTCAGAATCGGCATTTTGGAGACAAGCTTAAGATGAAGGCCCCTTCCTGGAGCCGGGCATCGCCCTCGCCGCCCCACCGGCTGCGGCTTCGGCAATCGCCCGGCCGTTCCTTAAGCCCTGTGACGTCCAGCGAGAATCGGGCAAGCGCGGATTCGGATTTACACCGCGGGACCGATCTTCTAGCCTCGCCCCCACTATGGCAACGAAACGCGCTTACAAATTCTGTTTTGGACCCTGGAACATCAGCGAAGGCGCCGATCCTTACGGACCGCCCACGCGCCCGGCCCAGACCTTCGACTGGAAGCTCGCCAAGCTCAAGGACCTGGGCTTCGACGCGATGATGTTCCATGACGACGACGCGGTGCCGGACCTCGACGCCAAGTCCGACCAGCAGGTCCGCCGCGAAGCCAAGGAACTCAAGAAGAAGCTCGACGACGGCGGGATCGTCGCCGAGATCGTGGCCCCCCGGCTGTGGTTCGATCCGCGCACCATCGACGGGGCCTACACCAGCAACGACCCCAAGTGCCGCAAGTACGCCATCGAGCGATCGCTCCGGTGCATCGATGTGGCCAAGGCGCTTGACTGCGACCTGATCGTTCTGTGGCTGGCGCGGGAAGGCTCCTACATCCGCGAGAGCAAGAACGCGCGCCAGTGCGTGGATTACCTCGTCGAGGCCATCGACGCCATGCTGGCGCACGACCGCAAGATCCGCATCGCCATCGAGCCCAAGCCCAACGAGCCCATGGATGTGGCCTACGTGCCGACGATCGGGCACGCCCTGGCGCTGTCCACCCTGGCCGCCGATCCGAAGCGAGTGGGCTGCCTCATCGAGAGCGCCCACGCCATCCTCGCCGGCCTCGATCCGGCTGACGAAATCGACTTCGCGTGCTCGTTTGGCAAACTGTGGTCGCTGCACCTCAACGATCAGAACGGGCTCAAGTTCGACCAGGACAAGCCCTTTGGCAGCGCCAATCTGCGGGTGGCCTTCAACCAGGTGAGGGCCCTGGAGCGCAACCAGTATGGCAGCCGCGGCGAGTTCGTGGCCTTTGACGTGCATCCCTTCCGCACCACCAAGGTCGAGCACTGGGCCGACCACCTGGTTAACAGCCGCCGGACCTTCCTGCGTCTCGTCGAGAAGGCGCGCACCTTCAACGAATCTGCCGCCCGCAAACTGGTGGCCGACCGTAACTACGCCGCCCTGGACCAGATGGTGCTCGAACACCTGATGGGCAAGTAAGCAGGCGCCGCTTCCGTGTTCCGAGCCGGCGGAATGCTCCGCCGGCTTTTTTGTTGCCAACGGGGGCGGAAACAGGGCTAATGCTCCCCAGTCAGCGCGGCGGGCAAGGGGCTCGTCCCTGGCCAACGTCCACTATGAAGACGCTTGCATGGGCCGGTTTCATCGCGGGGCTGGTTCTGAACTCCACCGTCGGCGCCGCCGCCCCCACCGAAAGCGCCGCCACGCCGTCTTCCCGGCCCCTGACCGTCCTGCTTGACCGTGCCGAAACGGACTACTCCCTGATCAACCGAAGCGCGGCGCTGCAATTGCGCACCCAGCCGTTCAGGAAGGAGCCCGCGCTGGAAAAGGGTCCAGTCCTGCGGGGCAGCCTCGCTTTGGGCAGCCGGCGTGAGAACACGTTTTCCTTCCTGTGGCTGAGGAAGGAGGCGCGGCTCCACCTGGACCTCAATCGCAACGAGGACCTCACCGACGATCCGGAGGGCGTCTTTCGAGCGCTGGGCGTGGCGGGATCGAGCCAAAACTTCACGAACGTCCGCCTGCCGTTGACTGCCGCCTCAGGGCGGCACGCGTTCAAGCTGGACTTGATGTTGTACTCGCCCTCAGCCAGTTGGGCCTATGCCCACGTGGGAATTCAGTCGTGCTGGCGAGGAAAGGCCGTCTGGCAGGGACAGGATGTCGAGCTGGCCGTGGTCGAGAGCTTCGTCGAGAGCGGCAGCGCAGACGGCCCCTTCCTGGTGCTGCGCCCCTGGGAGCGGCATGCCAGCCGAATCGGGTTGGCCGAGGGCACTGCGGACGCGATGATTCTGCCCAAGCGCCTGTTCTGGCGGGATTGGGCCTGCCGAGTGAATCGGAGCTTCGAGACCAATGGGACCGTGGCGCGCTGCCGTCTGGATTTCGTTGAGGAGAAACCGGCCCTCGGCCAGATCCAGGTGACCGGCGAGATGCTCAACCGGATCATACTCGAGGACGCTTCCGGATACACCGCCGTGCTGGACGGCCCCGTGAAGGAGGCCAAAGCGCCCCTGGGCAACTACAGGGTAAGCGAGGTCTGGGTCAAGAAGGACGCCGCCGAAGCGGTGCAGGAAGCCGGACGAGTCCTGGCGCTGACGGACAAGGGTCCTGCCTCGCTGCGGGCGGGCGGGCCGCTTACCAACTCCGTGAACATCACCCGGCGCGGCAAGAGCCTGGTTCTAAACTACGAACTGGTGGGAATCGACGGCGGCCCCTACAGGCTCCAGAATGTGGACCGCCAGAACCCGCCGCAGGTGAAAATCCTGAGGCAGGGCAAACAGGTGGCTTCGGGCAGATTCGCCTATGGGTGAGGCAGCACCTGCTCGTACTCATGGCGAGTACCCCTGACCCTGGCTGGCGACCTGCAAATCATAACCACCTCCAACCTGAAAGGCTTGGGCGCGGACGAAGGCGCGCCGGTGATTTACCACTGGACGATGCCGAGCCTGATGCCTTTGCTGTTGCCGTGGCTGGGAGTGCTGGGCTTGCTCGCAGCGCGGCCCAACCGCACTGGCCGGGCCTGGTGGATCTGGGCGCCCGTGCTCCTGGTGGCCGGAGCCGCGCTGGCCCTGCGTTTCCTGGTCGGCGTGATCGGCCCTGTCGAGGAGGTCCTGGACATGTTCGGACAGGTGGCGCTGGCGGTCGGATTTGGGCTTGCAGCCGTGTGGCTGCTGGGGTTCCTGTTCGCGCGCCAGCACGGCCTGCTCGTCTTCCTGGGGGTGTTGCTGATCCAGTGCGTGGTCAGCGCCGCCGTTCTGCTGGCGTCGATCCAGGCCGACAACGCGCTGGAGCAGGTCGGCTTCTTCATCTTTCTCTTACTGGCGGGCGCGGGGATTGCGCTGGCCCTGGCGCTGGCGGGCCAGGCCCGACGAAGGCTGCGGCTGAGATTGGGCTTTCCGCTCTGGACGCTCATCTTCCTCCTGGCGATGTGGCTGCTGGGGATCAGCCCCTTCATCGTGCTCTCGCAACTCAGCGGCGGTTTCGCGCCCGCGGGCGGCATGCTCATTGGGGCCTTGTGCGTGGGGGCGGCCAGCTTTGCGCTGCTGGCGCCGTTCCTCATTCTGGCCTCGGCGAACGCCTTTTACCGCGAGCGCCTGCAGGCCATGTTCGGCATCCCCACCATGCCGGCAGCGTCCGCAGGAATTCCGCAGGCGCCGCCGCCTCCCCTGCCGCCGCGTCTGGAACAGACCGCCTGAACCGTTGGCCGAAGCCCTACCCTGCGCCGCTTTCGCGAGCGGATCGGGGACTGGTTCATAACGGTCATTATGCAAGGCAACGAACCGCAGTCCGACGGGAGCCACAGCGACCCCGGAGTCATTGCGCCCCCACGGACAGACGGAACAAGTAAATATTGCCAGATCCTCTGTCGTGGGGCGCGGGTTGAACCCTCCACCGACCGACGCCCGGGGCTGGAAACTCGATGATTGGGGCGGCGACCTCGGTCCAGGATTGCAGATTCGTGGACACCCACAGTCGGTGGACGCGGTTGGCGCTCCAGGGAAACTCCAGGCCGAGCGCATCGTCACGAACCACGCACCGCAAGGATGGCAGGGAGAGTTCGAGGTCAGGCCCCGCTCCTGGGCCGCCGACCACCACGGGGGTCGCCTTTTGCCCGCCCGCGGAACCCGGGGCGGCCGGCACGCGTTCCGAGCTCGCGCTGACGGCGCGCGAGTCCGGAATCGCTTGAGGGCCCTCCTGGAAATCGGTCAGTTGCATCAGGGTCTCGCCGACCAGCAATCGGAAGGAGCCGGGTTGGTCTGAGATCGCCACACGGCCCGAGGACGACACATTGCGAAAGGCGCCGCGGGTTTCGGCGTATTTCATGAGCGTGAACACCGAGTCTCGTGAGGGCGCAAACCCAGGAGCCAAACGCACGGCCAACTCTCCGTTGAGCGCCGCCGTCCCGCCCACGACAATGAACGGCTGCGTGTCGCCATCATGAGATGGCGCCAGTTCGAACGAGAGCGTTGTGGACGGACCCAGCCGCAGCGAATGGCCGGGGGCAACCGAGCTGGAAGCGGTCCCCATGAGGGTTGGATCGGCCGCGGTTGGCGCTGGGGAGTTCGTCAGAAACAGATAGCCGCCGCTGATCTCGATGGAACTGCGAGGGGAGCGGACGCTCAGGCTTGCCGCTGCCACCGCGCCCCGATCCCGGATGCTCAGGCGGCTGGCTGAGCCCGAAGGCCCCAGAAGCAGAACGCCGGCGTTTTGCCAGACGGAACCCGCTCCCGACACGGCCACCCAATTGGAAACGGCGGCGGAATCACGTCCAATGACGGCATGGGTGTTCCAGACGCTGCCGCCGTTGGACACCACGAGCGAGGAAAAGGCCCCGCCCCACCCAACCGTCACCCCGCCGTCATTCTGCCAGGCCGAGCCCGGATCGGTGACCACGATGCGATTTCCCGGGATGCCGTTGTTGTCGCCAATGACGCCCAGGGTGCGGTTCACCAGGAGGCCGCCTCCAGCGACAATCAACTGGTTCCAGGCGCCGGCGCCGCCCACTTTGAAGGGGCATTGATTCGACCACACGCTCCCCTGCCCGGTGATCAGGGCTTGATTGAAGGAGCCCCCCAGGCCTATCTCACCCGTGAGGCTGAGAATGCCGGCGCCACCGGTTACGATCAGGGCGTTGTTTGTGCCAGTCCATCCTACCACCAGCCGGGAGGGGATGTTGCGAACGCCGCGGTCGCAAAGCGTGACGGTGTTATCCTCGGCTGCGGCGGACAGACAAAGCGTCGCGATGGCCACAGCCGCAAACGCGTATCCGAGGCGCTCGATGACGCATTTCACCACGCTCGATTGGACGGAAAGCGGCTCCGACTTGCTCACAGAAAAGCCGGGGCCGGCAAACCGGATCCTCGTTCAGAAACCCGGGACTATATCCGGACCCGGAACTGTTCGGCCTTCTTGAGCGAGAGGCAAAAGGCCGCGATGAGTTCGGGGATGCTCTCCAAGTCCTTCAAGCTGACCACCTCGACAGGCGAGTGCATGTAGCGGTTGGGCAGGCTGATCAGCGCCGAGGGAATGCCGCCGCGCGTCCAGAAAATGGCATCGGTGTCGGTTCCGGAGGTGTTCGAGCAGGCCTCGTGCTGGAGGTCGATGCCGGTCTTGCGGGCCACCTGCTCGAGGCGAGTGACGATCTCGAGGTGGTTGCAGCCGCCGTGGGTCAGGGTGGGCCCGCGGCCCAAGCGCACATCGCCGTGCTGGGTCTGGCTGATGGAAGGATAATCGGTGGCGTGGGTCACGTCCACCACCAGGGCCAGGTCCGGCTTGAGCGAATAGGCGATCTGGCGCGCCCCAAAGAGCCCCACCTCTTCCATGATGTTCGAGACGGCGCACACCTCGGCCTTGAGCCGGCCTTTGGCTCCCTGAAGCAGACGCAGGGTTTCCGCCACGGCAAAGGTCCCAATCCGGTTGTCAAACGCCCGCGCCACGGCCAGGTCGCCCCGGAGCACCTCGAACTCATCGGCCAGCGTGATCGGATCGCCCACCCGGACCAGGTCCTCGGCCTCCTTGCGGCTGGAGACGCCAATGTCGATGAACAGGTCGTGCATCTCGGGGGTCTTCCGGTCTTTCTCGCCCCGCATGAGGTGGGGGGCCACGTTGCCGACAACGCCCCTGACCGGACCCTGGCGCGAGTGAATCGTCACCCGCTGCGCCTTGGTGATGGCCGGGTCCACGCCCCCCAGCTTGCGCACGAACAGGTAGCCTTCCTTGTCGATGTAGTTCACCGCCATCGCGATTTCATCGGCGTGGCCGGCCAGCATCACCCGGGGAGAGCCCCCCTTGTTCAAGACGGCCACGCAGTTGCCGTAGGCGTCCGAGTAAGTCTCGTCCGCGAACTGATCCGCGTAATCCATCCACACCCGCTGTCCCCGCGCCTCGTGCCCGGTCGGGCTGGGCGTGTTCAAGAGGGTCCGAAGAAACTCCAATGATTTGCCGCGCATGGGCGGGAATCTACCCCATTCAAAGCCGGGCGTCGAGCGCTTGAATTGCCGCATCCGCGGCGCCGTCAGCCGGCGGCGCGTTCGCTCAGGGCTGCCGTGACCTGATCCCTGCGGCATGAAGAGCGGATTCAGGCCTCGCGGAAGCGCTTGACGCTGGGGCCGGCGGCGTCCATTTATTCGTGGCGCGCCGGGTCTGCCCGGAGTCGAGCGGTTCTCTTATGCCAATTTACGAATATGCGTGCCCCAAGTGCCGGGTGATCTTCAGCTTCTTGTCGAAGCGGTTGAACCCGGATCGTTCGCCCGCATGCCCGCGTTGCGGAAACAAGAAACTGGTCAAGGAGATGAGCCGGTTTGCCGCGCTGCGCGGGGCGCCGGAACCCCAGGCGCCCGCCGAACCGGCGGAGGCCGATGGCATGCCCAATGTGGAGGATCCGCGTGTGGCCCGAGCGATGGGGGAGATCGAGCGGGACCTCGATCACATGGACGAGAACAACCCGCGGCACATGGCGCACCTGATGAAGAAGATGAAGGACCTGATGCCCCCGGGAAGCACGCCCAAGGAACTGGAGACGGCGATCCGGCGACTGGAGGCCGGAGAGGATCCGGAGAAGATCGAGGAGGACATGGGCGATGCCCTGAGCGGGTTGATGGGAATGGAGGATGAAGAGGGTCCGGGCGGCGGCTTGGGCGGCGGCGGTTACACCCGGGACAGCGGGCTCTACGACTACTGACTCAGCTCCCCCCTCTCCCTCCGCATGGCGCACATTCACGAGAAGATCGATTTCACGGTGGCCATTTTCGTGGTCGAAGGCGACCGACTGCTGCTGATTCACCATCGGCGGCTGGGCAAGTGGCTGCCTCTCGGAGGGCACATCGAGCTGGATGAGGACCCGGAAGCCGCCGCCTTGCGGGAAGCCCGGGAGGAGAGTGGGCTGGAAGTGGAACTGCTGGGCGAGAGGCCGCCCACCACGGGACCCGGCACGCGGGCTCTCATTGCGCCGCGGTTTCTGGACATCCACCGCATCACCGATTCGCACGAACACATCGGCCTGATCTATTGGGCGCGGCCGCGCGGCGGCCGTCTGACACTGTCGGAGAGCGAGCATCATGACATCCGCTGGTGCCGGGAGGCGGATTTGGACCGTTTGCAGCCGCCCATGGACGCCGCGGTGAAGTGGTACTGCCTCCGGGCGCTCCGGGAGATCGGCCCCCCAGCGGCGCCGCCTTCCGCTCCCGCGTCCCGCTGACCACCGGCCCGTTGTCTCCTCGCATGCCCTACCAGCGCCACAAACCGGTCTATTTCGTCCTCGAAGGCGTCAACGCGTTTGCCACGTCGTATTACTTCTTCTACCTGTTCTTCTTTCTGCGAGACCACTTCGGGTTCGGCAACGCCCAGAACCTGGCGGCCTGCGCGCTGCACGGCCTGGTCTATACGTTCTCCTCGTGGCACGCGGGACGGTTTTCCCAACGGGCCGGCTATTTCACGGCGCTGCCCCTGGGCTTTGCGATCATGGCGGCGGCGTTGCTGGGCTCGTGCGCGCTGTCCTCGCCCGCCGGGCTCCTGGCGGCGCTGGGCCTTTGGACCTGGGGAATGAGCTTCACCTGGCCCACTCTCGAAGCCCTGGCCAGCGAAGGCGAGAGCGGGCCCCGGCTCCAGCGGATGATCGGCATCTACAACCTGGTCTGGGCGGGCGGCTCCGCCATCGCTTACTTCGTGGGCGGCGCGCTCAAGGAGAAGCTGGGCGACCCCAGCATCTTCTGGCTGCCGGCGCTCCTGCATCTGTGCCTGCTGGCCGTCGTGTTCTGGCTGCGCCGCCAGGCGGGGCCGGCGCCCGCGAGCCACGGCGCCTCACCCCCAGTCGCGGCGGCGGCGACCCCGCCGCAGCCGACGCCCTCAGGCCTTCCCCCGCGGGCCTTCCTGGTGATGGCCTGGCTGGCCAATCCGTTCGCCTACGTGGCCATCAACGCGGCGGGCCCCGTGATCCCGCAACTGGCCGAGCGCCTCGGGATGTCCACCGCCCAGGCGGGCTACTTTTGCTCGATCTGGTTCTTCGCCCGACTGGCCACCTTCGCGGTGCTGTGGCGGTGGACGCGCTGGCACTATCGGTTCCGCTGGCTGCTGTGGGCGTTCCTCGTCATGATCGTGAGCTTTGCGGGGATGCTCCTGGCCTCTCAACTCCTGGTGATTGCCCTGGCCCAGGTCGGCCTGGGCTGCGCCGTGGGCCTGATCTATTACTCCTCGCTCTTCTATTCCATGGACGTGGGCGAAACCAAGGGCGAACACGGCGGCATTCATGAAGCCGTGATCGGCAGCGGGGTATTTGGCGGAGCGGCCATTGGCTCCGCGGGCCAGTACCTGCTGGGCGGTCAATCCAGCAGCACCTGGGTGGTGAGCGCGGTGCTGGTATTGGGGCTGGTCGCCTTGCTGGCGGTGCGGCGGCGCTTCGCCGCGCCCGCACGGACGGCGGCGGTGGCGCTGCTGGGCCTGGGAGCCACCGCGGCCCTGCCCGCCGCAAGCGTGACAGCCGCCGAACCGGTGTTCGACGTAAAACCGGATGGTGGCGTGGCAGCGCGCCTAAGCGGCGGTCCCTCCCCGCAGCAGATCACTCGCTACGATTTCGGAATGCCGACCAACCCGCCTACCCGCCGGTGGCTCGAGAACGACACAATTCCCGTCTGCCGCTCCACCTGGGAGTTTCACGGCATTCGCTACCACCAGATCGCCCTGGTGACCCGCCTCGATAAGGGCGACCTGATGCCCGGCGGAACACTGCCGCCCGACGCCGTGCTGCTGGTTCAACTCACCGGGGAGAACACCGCCGCCGAATACACGGAAGCCAGCGCCGCGTTCTCCGCGCGGACCGCCGACCGGCCCTGGGCGCTGGGATTGCGCGGGAACACGGTCTGCCGCAGCACCGGCGCCGAGACCAACGTAATCGTGGTCTTCGACCTCCCCACAGGCGGCATCGTGGCGACCAACGGACCGGGCTTTCGCTTCTCCGGAAGCATGCCCCCGGGCACCTCCGGCGCCATGACCCTGAAGATCCCCGTCAACGCCCTCATCGGACCGGAGCGCCTGGAACTGCTACAGGAGATGGAGTTCGACGAAGAGCTGAAACGAGTCAATCGCTACTGGGCCAGCCAAGCGACCGGCCCATCGCGCCCCCCCGTTCCTTTGAGGCTGGATGACACCCACAAGCCGTGAGGCCGGGGCGGCGGCGGGTGTTTTTCCTTGAAGCCTTTTGGGTCGGGCATCGTCTGATGGCGACATGATCAAACGTGGAATTCACATCGGCATGAAAAGACAATTCTCTATTGCGGCAATGGTGTTCGGCGTCGTGACTGCGGCGCTGGCGGCGGACAACGCGTTTGTGGGCCACTGGGCCCTGACCATCCCCGGCGGCGGCGCCGGGTGGCTGGGCGTCGAGGAGAAAGAGGGCGCCCTGAAAGGCAGCCTTCTCTGGGGAGGCGGCAGCGTGGTCCCGGTGAACGCGGTGAAGGTGGACGGCGACAAATTGATCGTCACCCGCCTTCACGAGAGCCGGACCAAGGACGCCACGGGCAAGACGATTCGAAAGGTGACCACGGAAACCATCACGGGAACCCTGGCGGGCGACACTCTGAGCCTGACAACCCAACGGACCCGGGAGGATGGGACCGCCGAGGGCAAGCCCGCCTCGTTCAAAGGCAAACGGATTCCGCCTGTGCCGCCGGCGCCCGACCTGGGCAAGGTGAGGTTTGGCGAGCCGATCCGGCTCTTCAACGGGCAGGACCTCACCGGCTGGAAGGTCATGGGCAACGAGCCCAGCGGCTGGAAGGCCCAGGACGGCATCCTGGTCAATGACGCTCCCCAGGAGCCCGGCAAACACAAATCCTACGCCAATATCCGCACAGAGCGGGAATTCGAGGATTTCAACCTCACCCTCGAGTTCCGCGTGCCCAAGGACGGCAACAGCGGCGTCTATCTGCGAGGCATCTACGAGGTGCAGGTGGCGGACTCCTACGGCCGCAAGCCGGATTCGCACGGCGTGGGCGGGCTCTACAGCCGCATCACCCCCACCGAGAACCCGGCCAAGGCCCCCGGCGAGTGGCAGCAGTTCGACATCACCCTCGTGGACCGTCACCTGACGGTGATCCTGAACGGCAAGAAGATCATCGACAACCAGCCGGTTCTGGGATGCACCGGGGGCGCGCTCTGGTCCGATCAGTTTCGGCCCGGCCCCCTCTACCTCCAGGGCGATCACACCAGCGTAAACTACCGGAACCTCGTCCTTCGCCCGGTGGTGAAGTAATCGGCCGTTCCTGCCTCCGCAAGCGGCAGGCGTTCATTCTGGGGAACAAGGCGCGGCGCAAGCCGCGCCTTGTTGCTTCGGGAGGAGCCGGTTCCGGGCGGCCGCCGCCGCAGGGGACCGCGCCCGCAAGGGCGGGCATCCGGATCAGGCTGGGCGATGCGACAGCTTCAGGCCGATCATCCCGACAATGATGAGCATCACCGAGATCATCCGGGCGGCGGTGCGCGGCTCCCCGAAGAAGCAAATGCCAACAAAGAAGGCTCCGGCGGCGCCGATGCCGGTCCAGATGGCATAAGCCGTGCCCATGGGAATGGTCTTCTGGGCCTGCCAGAGAAACACCCCGCTGAGCACCATGCAGCAAACGGAGAGGATCAGCCCGAAGGCCCGATAGCCGGGCGCCTGGGAGATGCGCATGCCCACAGGCCAGCCAATTTCCATCGCGCCAGCGAGCAACAGGTAGAACCAGTCCATAGACAGAAAGTTCGGCGCTGCCGGTCTCAGCCCTTGACCGAGAAGAGGGCCTCCGCAAACTGCGCGGCGTCGAATGGCTGCAGGTCATCGGGCTGCTCGCCCAGCCCGACGAACTTGATGGGCAAGCCCAGCTCCTTCTGGATGGCGACGACCATCCCGCCCTTGCTGGTGCCGTCGAGCTTGGTCACCACCAGGCCGGTCAGCTTCACGGCCTTGTGGAACTCGCGCGCCTGGGTGAGCGCGTTCATGCCGGTGGTGGCGTCCAGCACCAGGAGGGTTTCGTGCGGGGCGCCGGGCAGCTTCTTGTCCATGACCCGGTGGACCTTCTGGAGTTCCTGCATCAGGTTGTGCTTGGTGTGGAGGCGACCGGCGGTGTCCACCAGCAGGTAGCGAACGTTGCGGGATTGAGCCGCCGCCACGGCGTCGTGGGCCACGGCTGCCGGATCGGCGTTGTAGGCCCCGGCGATGACCGGGACCTCCAGGCGCTGGCCCCACAGCTTGATCTGCTCGATGGCCGCCGCCCTAAACGTGTCGCAGGCGGCCAGCAGCGCCGTTTCGCCCCGGTTCTGGATGAGCCGGGCCAGCTTGGCGGCGGTGGTGGTTTTGCCGGTCCCGTTGACGCCGACGATCGACACCACGGTCACTCCCTCCGGCTGCCGGCGCAGGGCGGCGTCGTTGCCTCCCAGGATCGAGGTCACTTCGCGCGCGGCGATCTCGAAGAAGTCCAGGCCGGCGCGGCCCTGCGTCTCATAGGCCTTGCGGGCGGCGCCGAGGATTTGCTGCGTGACCGCCACACCCAGGTCCGCCCCGAGAAGAGCGGCCTCCAGCTCCTCGAGGGAATCGGCGGTCAGCCGGGGAGACCGGGTGACAATCCGCCGGATCTCGTGCGTCAGCCGGGCGTGCGTTTTCAGCAGGCCGTCCTTGAATTTCTGAAATAGCCCCATGGTTCAGATTTTGAGAGTGGCAACGGAGTGGGAATGGACCGTGGCGGCGCGGAGTCGCTCGAGGCGATGCCGCAGTTGACGCACATGCTCGTAGGGCAGCCGGATGGTCCCCAGCAGCGGCCGTCCCTTGTTGTAGCCGTGGCAGTCCGAGCCGCCGGTCACGAGAAGGCCGTGGCGGTCGGCCAGCATGAGGTAGCGCTCGCTCAGCGCCGTGGAGTGCTTGCTGTGAAAACACTCCAGGCCGTCCAGGCCGGCCGAGACCAGCCGCGGAATGAAATCGTCGGTGCGGTTGAGGCCCGGATGCGCCATGACGGCCAGGCCGCCGGCGTCGTGAATGAGATCGATGGCGTCGCCGGCGGCCATTTTGTATTTGGGCACCCAGGCGGGGCGGCCGCGCTTGAGGAAGCGCGCAAAGGCCTCGTCGAGGTTGTCGCACAAGCCGGCGGAAACCAGGGCCCGCGCCACGTGGGGGCGGCCGGGGGATGCGCAATTGGCCAGGCGGAAGACAGCCTCGGCCGCCAGCGGGATTCCCAGGCGGTTCAGGCAGGCCACCATCTCCCGGATGCGGTTCTGGCGGACTCCCTGAAACCGGGCCAGCTCGACCAGAAACCGCGGGTGGGTGACCTCCACGCCGTAAGCCAGGAGGTGCAGCTCATGGCCATCCATCTCGGCGGTCAGTTCGCTTCCGGTGATGAATTCGATCCCTTCGCGCGCGCAGGCCTGGCTCATGCGCACGCAGCCTTCCACGGTGTCGTGATCGCACAAGGCCACCACGGCAAACCCCAGGCTCCGGGCCTGAGCCGCCAGGGATTCCGGCGTATGCGTGCCGTCGGAGAAGAGGGTGTGCAGGTGGAGATCCGCAAACCTCACTCGACAATCCTTGCCGGCCGCAGGAGCTCGCCCTTGACCTTGTCCAGGATGCCGTTGACGAACTTGCCGCTGTCCTGGGTTGAAAACTTCTTGGCGATGTCCACCGCCTCGTTGATGCTGACCACCGGGGGAATGTCCTGCCGGTGGAGCATTTCGTAGATGGCCAGGCGCAGGATGTTGCGGTCCACGGTGGCCATTCGGTGCAGATCCCAGTTCTTGGCGTATTTCTGGATCTGGTCGTCGCATTGCTGGCGATGCTCGATCACTCCGCGGATCAGCGGCTCGGCGAAAAGGCGGACGGCGGCCTCGTCCGCGGAGGGGGGCGGCGGCTCGAGGCGCTGCCCCCAGGTGGCGGGGCTCTTCTCGGCCTCGATCAGCACGGTGCGCTGCGAATCCCAGAACGCCTCCAGCGCCTCGTCCAGCTTGGCGGGCGGATTCACATCGTATTGAAACAGGAACTGCACGGCGCGCTCACGCGCCAGTCGGCGTTTACCCATGCCGGGAGCATGGCGCCAGCCGCCGCAGGATTCAAGCCGTCAAACGCCAAAGAATGGAATTGCCCGAAACCGGGGCCCCACCCGATACTGCCGCCGACCGCCTGAACATGCTCCGGATGCGCCAGATGCAACACAGTGTGCGAGGCCGTTCCACCCGAACGACTGGGACGGGAAATCCGCGTTCCGACGAGGAAGCCGGGACCGGGTGCGGCCCGAGGCCGGGGCGCAGACGCTCCGGAGTGGCCAGCCGCCTGCGCGGATGGGGCCTGGTCTGCGCGCTGCAAGCCCTGGCCGCCATCGGATTGGCCGCGGCGCTGCCCGAAGCGAGCATCGTTTCGTTGCGCGCCGCCATCGAACACCTGCAGGCGGTCCACGGCAACGCCGACGACTCGGCCAAGCAATGCCTGGCCGAATTGCGCGCGATCGAAGACGAGAACCGCGCCACCCATGCGCCGCCCGCGCAGGATCTTCCGGCCCGGTTCGCGGCTCTGCAACGCCGCGCGCTGCTGACCCACCCCGTGCTGGGCGGCAGGTCCATCCTGTTCGTGGCGCGCCGCCAGTACGCTCCCGACCACCACAACACCGCCACGTTCTTCCCCGCCGCCGCGCGGGAATACAATGACGGCGCCTTCACCCCGGGCGCGGCCCTCAAAGTCCTCGACCTCCAAGCCGGCGGCGCCATCACCACCCTGCTGGACCTGCCCGCCGGGGTGCTGCGCGATCCCGAGGTCCACTTCGACGGACGCCGAGTCCTCTTCTCCATGCGGACGAATGCCGCCGACAGCTACCATCTCTACGAGATGGACCTGGACGGACGCCGATTGAGACAGCTCACCTTTGCGCCGGAGGCGGACGATCTCGATCCGATGTACCTGCCCGACGATTCGATCGTCTTCTCCTCGACGCGCGAGCCCAAGTATTGCATGTGCAACCGGCACATCATGGCCAACCTCCACCGCATGGAAGCCGACGGCGCCAACATCCACCAGATCGGCAAGAGCACCCTCTACGAGGGGCATCCCACCTTGATGCCCGATGGACGAGTGCTCTACGACCGCTGGGAATACGTGGACCGGAACTTCGGCGACGCGCAGGCCCTGTGGACCGTGAATCCGGATGGCACTGGGCACGCCGTCTATTGGGGAAACAACACCGCTTCCCCCGGCGCGGTCATCGACGCCCGCATTTTGCCTGGCGGCGAGCAAGCCTTGTGCATCTTCGGGTCCTGCCACGACCGTCCCTGGGGCGCCTTGGCCATCATCGATCGCCGGCTGGCGCTGGACGGCCCGGCGGCGGTGGTCCGGACCTGGCCGGCGGACGCCACCAACCTGCTGCGCCGCACCGGCTGGGAGGTTTTCGACCTGTTTACCCAAGTGAAGCTGAAGTACGAAGATCCGTGGCCGCTCGACAACCACTTCTTCCTCGTCTCGCGCGTGACTGGCCAGGGGGATCGGATGGGTCTCTACCTGGTGGACCTCTTCGGCAACGAGATCCTGCTGCACTCCGAAACCCTGGGATGTTTCGACCCCATGCCGCTGGCCCCCCGCCCGCGCCCGCCTGTGTTGCCCTCCCGGCGCCAGTACGACGAGCGTCCGGGGGCGTTCTATGTGCAGGATGTCTATCAGGGAACGCACATGCGCGGGATCGAGCGCGGCTCGGTCAAGTGGCTGCGCGTCGTCGAAAGCCCGGAAAAGCGGTTCTGGACCCTGGGCGTCTGGGGCGGACAAGGGATCGAAGGCCCGGCCATGAACTGGCACGACTTCAACAACAAGCGCATCCTCGGCGTTGTGCCGGTGCACCCGGACGGCTCGGCCTACTTCGAGGCGCCGCCCAACCGCTTCCTCTACTTTCAACTCCTGGACGAAGACCGGATGATGGTGCAGTCGATGCGAAGCGGCACGATGGTCCAACCGGGCGAGCAGGCGGGCTGCGTGGGTTGTCACGAGGAACGGCGAGGCGCGCCGGCAGGCGCCGTCCGGGCCGCTGCCAGCCTGGCCGGCAGAGAACCCGATCGTCTGCAAGGCTGGCATGGGCCGGCCCGCGAGTTCAGTTATGCCAGCGAGGTCCAACCCGTCTTCGATCGCCACTGTGTTTCCTGCCACGATTTTGGAGCCGAGCCCGCAAAGAAGCTGAATCTGGCGCCCGACCGCGACCTGGTGTTCAACGTCTCCTACAACGAATTGTGGCGGAAGAAGTACATTCGGGTGGTCGGCGCGGGGCCGTCGGAAACGCAGGCTCCGCGGTCCTGGGGCTCGCATGCCAGCCGGCTGACCGAGACGCTGCGCAAGTGGCGCAAGGACGGCAAGCTGACCCAGGAGGAGTTCGAACGCGTGGTGACCTGGATGGACCTGAACGCCCCCTACTATCCGACCTACGCCTGCGCCTACCCGGAGAACCTGGCGGGACGCTCCCCGCTGAGCAACGCCCAAACCGAACGTCTCGAACGCTTGACCGGTGTCCCCCTGCGCCAACTGGCCGGCCACGCCAGCAATCGAGGTCCGCAGGTGAGCTTTGACCGTCCCGAACTGAGCCCATGCCTTCAACAGCTCGCTCCCACGGAGGCCCGCCGGGCCGAAGCGATCCAGATCATCCAGACCGGCGCGCGGGCCCTGGCGGAAAAACCCGAAGCCGACCGGCCCGGCTTCGAGCCGTGCGCCGTGGATCAATGGCGCAACCGCAAATACCGGTCACGCCAGGAAGCGGACGAACGCAGCCGCAGCAGCATCGGGGCCGGCGCCAAACACTACGAACGGCCGTAACGGCCGCCGGCCCAACCGCGAGCCCAACACGCTTTGGCCGCCCCACAGGGCAGGCGCCCTCGCCACCCGCCGGTTCTTTCCGGGTTAGGTTGGACGAAGCCCAGGGCTCGGATTAACTTCTCTGCATGAAGCAGGTTGCGTTCGAATTCCTAATCATCCTGGCATTGCTGCTCGCCAATGGTTTTCTGGCCCTGGCCGAGATGGCGATCGTGACGGCCCGGCGCGAACGGTTGCGCGCCTTTGCGGGCGAAGGCAAGTCCGGCGCCCGCGCCGCCCTGGAATTGGCCGAAGCGCCAAGCCGTTTTCTCTCGACGGTCCAGATCGGGATCACGCTGGTGGGAGTGCTGGTGGGCGTCTTCAGCGGCGCCACCATCGCCGAGGAACTGGCTCCTCAGTTGGCCAGGCTGCCATGGCTGGCCTCTTACGCGGAGACGATCGCTTTTGGAGTCGTGGTCCTGGTCATCACCTATTTGACGCTCGTGATCGGCGAACTGGCTCCCAAGAACCTGGCCCTGGCCCGGCCGGAAAAGCTGGCGTGCCTGGTGGCGCCCCCCATGCGCCTGCTGTCCCGGTTCGCCCGGCCCGCGGTCAATTTCCTCGGCTTCTCGACCGATCTGGCTCTGGATGCGCTGGGCCTCAAATCCCCTCAGGTCCGAACCGTCACCGAGGAGGAGGTCAAGGGGTTGATGCAGGAGGGGCTCCGGGCGGGCGCCTTTAACAAGGTCGAGAGCGAGATCGTCAGCAACGCGCTGGACCTGGACCGCCTGACGGTGCGGGACATCATGACTCCGCGCTCCAAGATCATCTGGGTGGGCAAGAGCGATCCTCATGAGGCCATTTGGCACAAGATCGTCGTCAGCGGGCATTCGCATTTCCCGGTTTACGAGGGGAACCGGGACAACGTGGTCGGCGTGGTGTCGCTCAAGGCCATCTATGCCAACCTGGCGGCGGGAGCAAAAGTGAACGTGATCGACCTGATGACCAGGCCGTTGATTGTGCCGGCGCTGCAGCCCGTGGCCCGGCTGCTGGACACGTTCAAGCGCTCCTCGACTCACCTGGCCCTGGTGGCCGACGAGTTTGGAGGGATGGCCGGCCTGGTGACGCTAAACGACGTCATGGAGGCCATCGTCGGGGACTTCCCTTCGGCTGACGAGCGCAACAAGCCCGCGTGCAAGCGCCGGGAAGACGGCACATGGCTGATCGATGCGGCCATCGAGATCGCAGACGTGGAACAGGCCCTGCCCGGCTTCCGCGCGTCGGACCAGGAACGCCGCGATTTCCAGACCCTGGCCGGCTACGTGATGAAGCAGCTCGGCCAGGTTCCGTCGGAGGGCGACACTTTCCAAGCCGGCGGGTATGTCTTCGAGGTGCTGGACATGGATGGGCATCGCGTGGACAAGGTCCTGGTGCTGCCCGCGCCAGCCCCAAAGCCGGAAGCCGCTGGAGAAAGCCCGCCCTGACTCAGAGCCGCCACCCGGCCCGCCCCCGCGGATCCACCCACTGGTTGGCCTTTCTGGAGTTGGTGAACCGCATGTTCGGCCCGTCCCACTCCAGCTTCTGCCCCAGCATGCGGGTGGCGATGATGCCCAGGCAGGCCAGCTCCGTCAGGGGACCGCCGTAGTCGAAGTTCGATCCGGCTGGCTTCCCGCTCCTGATGGCCGCCAGCCAGTCCTCGTGGTGCCCCTTGACGCGCGGCAGGGTTTTGGCCGGGAGCCTCTCTTTGTAGGCGTCCATTCTCGCATCAGGGATCAGGCGAACGCCGCCCGCGCCATGCGAGCCGTGGATGATCGTGCCTTTGTCCCCCAGCACGATCGCCCCGGTGGCGGGGACCGTGTCATCCTTTTCCATATCCGCCGGCCGGGGCGGCTTTTCGCAACCATCGTGCCAAACCAGCTTGACGGGCCCGCGCTTGCCGTTGTCGGGGAACTCGAAAGTGACGACCGTGCCTGGCGGGAAGGTATCGGCATGAGCCTTGGGGTCGTAATCCTTCGCTTCAGCGAGGATGGAGCGCGGAGCGCCCAGGTCCAACGCCCAAAACGACGGGTCCACCACGTGGCAAATCCAGTCGCCGATGGCCCCGGACCCAAAAGGGCTCCACCCCCGCCAGGAACCCGGCAGATAAAGAGGATGATAGGGACGCCGCCGGGCCGGCCCCAGCCACAGATCCCAATCCAGCTCGGCTGGAACAGCGTGCTTCTCCTTGAGGCGGCCCAGCTTGCCGATGTTGCAGTGCACCGCCTGGGAAACGGCGTGAACGGTGTGCACGCGGCCG
>JAKLEJ010000080.1 GCA_022711695.1 Verrucomicrobiota bacterium
CACCAACGCCAATTTCTACGTCCAGGGTTTCGGCACGGTGGCAATGCTGAAGGCGCCCCTGCATCCCTCGGCCAAACCGGGCGACACCTACACCATCCGCCTGTCCGACATCTCCGCCACTTCGGACGGGGAGGACACCGACGTGCCGGTGTTGCCCATGACCACCCGCACCATCACGGTGGGCAACGTGCCCTACCTGGTGGGCGATTCGGCCAGCAGCCAGTGGTACCCGGCCGGCTACTTCGGCGATGCGGATCTCCGCAACAACGACGTGAACAACGCTTTTTACGCCTCTTTGGGAATCAGGACTCCCTTCAGCTACACGGATGTGTTCGACGCCATGGACGTCTTTCCGCCCGACGATCCGGCGGGCGCCACGGTCGGCGGCGACGGACAGATTCGTTACCTGGACTGGCAGTACATTCTGCGACGCTCGCTGCGGCTGGACACGAACAACTTCACCCGGTCCTGGGCTGAAGGCGGCCGCCGGGTTTGCCAGGGCGCGCCCATCGGCAGCACCGCGGGCACGCGCATCAAGAGCGCCCTCCAACCGGCCCCGGGCGATGTCTGGTATCGGCAGGCCAGGGTCTATTCCCCAGTGCTCACCAATGTGATCCCGGGCTTCACCTGCACCATGCCCGTGTATGTGGATGTGGCGGCCGGCTGTTCGCTGGCCGGCCTGAGTTTCCGCGCCGTCGCCGTGGCGCAGGGCGACGCGCCTCCCGTGACCGCCGACCTTACGGTGACCCCCGCCTCGGGCAAACCGGCGCCCATGGCGCTCAGTGGGCTCTCGCCCAACGAGAAACTGGTGGCCTGGTCCATCTCCAGTTCGAAGTTCGCTCCTCCCTTGCAGGGCAAGGGCAATCTGGTCTGTTACCTGGGGGTGCGCATCCCCTTGGATGCCAGACCCGGCCAGAGCTATCGTCTCCGGTTCCCGGTGGTGGATGGCGCGCCCAACCTGACCACCCAGTACGACTTCGAGAGCCTGGCCGGGACGATCTGGGTCGGCGGGCCCGCCCTCTCGCCCCAGGATCGGGTCACCGACCAGTGGAAGGCCAATTTCTTCGGCTCGGCGGAATCCCCGCGGGCCGAGGACTCGCTCGATGACGATGGCGATGGAGTGCTCAACTGGGAGGAATACCAGGCGGGCACCGACCCCACGAGCCGGGAATCGCGTCTGCAGGTGGCCGAAGCGCGGCGGGTCAGTCTGCCCACGCCAGGCGTGGCCGTGACCTGGCTCAGCGCCTCCGGCAGAAGATACGTCGTGGAGCGGGCTGCCCGTTTGACCGACGCCGCCTGGACGCCGGTCGCTACGGACCTCCTCGGCAACGGCCAGATGGCCACCTGGGTCGATGCCTCCGCCTCGGGCCAGTCGATGTTCTATCGCGTGCGCGTCCAGCCCTAACCCCCGAACGACCATGAACAACCTGTCTCTTTCTCGCATGACCCAACGCGCTCTGCTCGGCCTCGTTCTTGCCCTGGGCTTTACAGGCGGCTTGCGCGCCCAGGTGTCTGTGGATTCGGTGCTGGCCACCAACCTGCTCGAACCGGTTGGCGTCGCCGCCACCAGCGATGGCGCCCTTTATGTATCCGACGGCGCCAACTACCGCGTGGTGCGGTTCTCCCCCGCTTCCGCCGAATTCCGGGTGCTGGCAGGATTGACGGGAGTCGAGGGGTCCAGCGAAGGCGCCAACACGCGCGCCCGGTTCAAACAGCTCGAGGGCATCGTGCTCGATCCGGTCCGCGGGGGCCTGGTGGTGGCCGACTCCGGCAACCAGTTGATCCGCTTTGTCAGCTTCGATGGCGTGGTCACCAACCTGGCCGGGCGCGTGGGCCAGCCGGGGGCTGAAGATGGGCCCAAAGGCGTGGCCCGCCTGCGCTACCCCCTGGGGCTGGCGGCCGACACCAACGGCAACATCTTCATCGCCGACTCCAAGAACAACGCCATCCGCAAGCTGGACCGGGACGGCGTTCTGAGCACGCTCTCGACCAATTTCTTCGAGCCGGCCGCCGTGACGGTCGGCGCCAATGGCGAACTGTGGGTGGCCGACACTCGCAACCATGCCATCAAACGGCTGGCCCCGGACGGAACCGTGACCTTGGTGGCCGGCAGCGGCGCCGGCGCCATGGGATATGTGGACGCGCTCCTGGCCCCGGATGCGCTCTTCAACAGCCCGCGCGGCCTGCTCTGGCTGGGCGCGACCACCGGCCTGCTCATCAGCGATGGCGGCAACAACGTCATCCGCCGCCTCTTTCTCAATCCCGAGCTCGGCGAGTATTCGGTGGAAACGTTCGCCGGCGTGGCCGGGCCAGGCGGCTTTCTGAACGGGCCGGTCAAGACGGCCCTCTTCAGCGCGCCGGTGGCCCTGTGCAGCGATCTGGTCAACGGCGGCGTGCTGGTGGCCGACCGCGCCAACCGGCAGATCCGCCGCATTTCCACCGGCCCCACTCAGCCGCCGGTGGAGGCCCCCAAGATCGGCTGGGTCCAGCTCGTGAAAGACGCCTTCGGCGCCTACGTGACCACCCTGGTCGAGGTCGAGAACTCCATCTTCAACAACGCGGTGGTGATTGCCATCCTGGCCGAGGCCGGCACCCAGACGTATTTCACCTACGGGGCCTCGCCCGTTGGGTTCGATGACAGCATCCCCAGCCCGGGCCCGCTGGTCGGGCTGAGTCCGCCCTTTTACCAGAATGGCCGTCCGGCCTCCGAAATGCCCAGCAGCATTCTGGAACCCCAGCCCGACATGACCATCAAGGCCATCGGCACTCAAGATGGACGGCGATCGAGTCCGGTCGTTCAGGCGCGGTTTCAGTTCAAGGTTGGCAACCCCTCCATCCTGGGCGACAACGCCGCGATGTTCACCCTCGAAAACGTGACCCAGGGCGCCGAGATGTGGTACACGCTCGACGGCTCGGACCCCACCAACAACCCGGCTGCCAACCCCGCCAGCCAGGGCCCGGTGTTCGATGCCCAGGTGCTCTCGCTGGTTGTCAAGGAGTCGAACGTGGTTTTCAAAGCCTGTGGCTATAAGCCGTTCTTCAAACCGAGCGACATTGTGTCCAAAGTCTTCACCCCGAGCAACTTTGTCGCCAATGCGATCAGCTTCGGCTTCGAAGCGGGCGAGGCCTCCAGCGACTACGTGGGCTCCGCCGGGCAGCGATTCTACGCGCCCGTGACCCTCAACGTGCTTTCGGGCGTCAAGCTCTACTCGCTCCAATTCAACGTGACCGTGAACGGCGCGGGCGTGGACGGAAGCAAGGTGGACTTCCAATCGATGCTCTACAAGCCGGTCAACCAGAATCTCTACATGCGGATTCCGCCGGCCATGGCCACAAACGTTTACGTCAATCACACCCTGAACACCAATTGGAGTTGGGACCAGAAGCAGGATCTGCTCTTCAGGGACACGAACTACAACCTCCTGGGGGTCGGCTGGCTCGAACGCTATACCTACACCAATCTGTACAACACCCTGGCGCAGGACCTGATCACCTACTCCATGGCCCACGACACCCTGTTCGAGAGCGGAAACGGCAAGGTGATCCTGGGAGGGTATTCCTTTGTCATCCCGACCAACCCGGTGGGGAACTTCCAAATCGAGATCGCGCGTCCTTCCGGCACCGCCGACGGCGTGTCCCGGGAGATCTTCATCGACACGCCCACCAACGACGCCCTGAAATCGTTGAGCGTTCGGCGAACGGTTCGCGTGGGTGAGAAGCGCTATCTCGTGGGCGACGTCACGCCCTTCCGCTGGTTCAACGCCGGCGACTTCGGCAACAGCAATCTGCTCAACAACGACGTCTTGCAGACGTTCCAGTCGGCCGTCTATGAGATCAACATGCCCCCGGAAGGCAGCGACTTCTTCGACGCCATGGACTCGTGTTGCGGCGGCGAGAGCTCCAGCCTCGCGTCGGACGCGCTCTTCGATGGCAACGACACCAGCATCAACAGCATCGTGCATGGCGACGGAGACCTGAACGTGGCCGACGTGTTCGTCACCTTCCGCCGTTCCCTGGACCCCTCGCTGACCTGGGTGGCCCGGTACTGGAGCGGGGGCCAGCGCCGTTACGCTTTCGTCAACAACCAGACGACGGGGCCCGGCGGCGTGCCTCTGGGCAGTTCTTCCCTGCACTCGCCCAAGAGCGCCCCCCTCTCCGCGGTGCGTCCCTGGGCGGTGTTCCATGCCGACGACATAGTGGCGGGCGCCAGCCGCACGGTTTCCGTGCCGGTGCGGGTGCGCATCGCCGGCGATTATCCGCTGCGTGTGCTCCTGCTCAACCTGACGGTGCAACCCTTGGATGGTTCGCCGGCACTGACCCAGCCCGTCTCCTTCTCGCCGGCTTCGGCGTTGGGTGCGCCCACGGTCAGTTCGTCCCGATCCGCCGGGAACTTCGCCGCCGCCTGGCTCGACAACACGGTCCCCGGGCTCAGCGGCGCCGGACTTGTGGGCATGTTGACGGTAACCCTCCCCGAGGGGACGACCCCGGCCGCGGCTTACCGCGTTCATTTCGACCGCGTCTCCGGCTCGCCGAATGGCCTCGCGGTGTTCCCCAGCCAAACCCTCGACGGGCTCATCACCCTTTCGGACCGGTCCGTTTCCTCCTGGAACGACGGCATCCCGGACTCCTGGCGGCTCCGGCATTTCGGCTCCACAGCCCTGGCGCTTTCCGCAGCGGAACTGGATCCGGACCTGGACGGGATTTCCAATCGCGAGGAATTCCGAGCCGGGACCAACCCGATGGACCGGGCCTCGCGGCTGCGCCTTCTGAGCAGCGCCTGGCGGGCCAACAACCAGGCCGGGGTGCTTCTGCAATGGCCGACCGGCCTCAATCGACGCTATGTCATCGAATCGTCCAGCGCCTTCGGCGCGGGCGCCTGGCAGCCCATCGCCACCAACATCCTGGGCAGCGGCGCCATGGGTGAATTCGTCGATCCCAGTCCCTCCGCGGGCGCCCGCTTCTACCGCGTCCGGGTTGTCGAATAGACCGCCTGGATTCAGGCGAGCCTGGGCGCGGCGGTTCCTCCCCGCGCCCGGGCTTCTTCTTCCTCTCCAAGCGCCCGTCAGTTTCTGCTTTCGGGCGGCCGCGGCGTCCGCTAAGGTGGCGTCCGCAAAGAAATGAACCGCGCGCTCAAAGGGTTTCTGTATGTCGCGCTGCTGGCGGCTGCCTGCGTGCTGGCCGTCAAGTTCTCCCGTGCGTATTCGGCGGTGATGCGCAGCTCGCCCGAGCCCGAGCCGACCGAGGAGTTGGATCGTTCTGTTCCGACGCCCCCCGCAGCCTCCAATCCGGCGGCGGTTTCCGGCTTGCAGACTAACGCGGGGGCGGGCCGGACCAACGTCCTCCTGGACGAGACCAACGTCGTTTCCGCTCAGGCGCCCGCAGCGGCAACGAACCGGGCGCCTGCCGACCCGGCCACCGCCACGAACGCGCTTGCGTCCGCCAGGCAACCGTTGCCGGCTCCCGCGTCCGGCACGAACGCGACAGCGGCTACGCCCGCCCTCGCGCCCTCCGGCCCCACTTTCTCCACGCTCTTGAGCTACGGGGCCGCGCTGTTCCTGGTGGCGGTTAGCCTGAGCCTGCTCCTGGCCCATGATTGCTCCTCCTTCGTGGCCGAGCGCTTTCACAAGTTCATCCTCAGCGACGAAGGAGAGGGATTCAAAGCGCCCGAATACGAGCGGGCCGAGCAGGTCTGGGCCGACGGCAGGCCGCTCGAAGCCATCCAGCTCATGCGCGATTATCTGAAGAAGCACCCGCGCGAGCTCTATGTGTCCATCCGCATCGCCGAGATTTACGAAAAGGAGTTGGGCAACTATCTTGCCGCGGCGCTCGAATATGAGGAGGTGCTGAAGCATCGTCTT
The DNA here is from genome assembly GCA_022711695.1 of Verrucomicrobiota bacterium. GTDB lineage: Bacteria > Verrucomicrobiota > Verrucomicrobiia > Limisphaerales > JACRJZ01 > JACRJZ01. The sequence goes on from JAKLEJ010000080.1 coordinate 5,859, forward strand.
CGGCCCGAGCAATGGGGCTGGAACGCGGTGCACCTGGCCAATCTCTACTCCGGCAAGCTCAATCAAACCGACAAGGCCATCGCCTTGCTGCGCCGCATCGACGCCGATTACGGCCAGACGGCTGCGGCGGTCAAAGCGCGCGCCCGGCTTTCCCAACTCGAGGGCGAAGCCGCGGGTACCGCCTCCCCGCCGGAGCCGATCGAAGAGGATCCCCGGCCTCCCTCCAATCTGCCCAAGGGCTTTCGCCCCCGCGACTCTTAGCCAGGGCTCCCCTCGAGACCATCGCGCGCTCCGCAGGGCCGCCGCCCTCGGGCCGGCCCCGGCTGCCCCCGTGTAACCCCGGCCTCGCCCGCCTCGTCTGTATCTGTGACATGACGACAGACCGATCCGCCCGATTCTTTGCGGGAGAGAAGCCCTGGAGACAGGCCTTCACTCTGATCGAATTGCTCGTGGTCGTCGCCATCATCGCGATTCTGGCGGGCATGTTGCTGCCGGCCCTCTCCGCCGCCAAGGAGACCGGCAAGAAGATCGCCTGTCTCAACAACACCCGGCAACTGGGGCTGGCGCTGAGCATCTATGCCGACGAGAACAACGGCATGCTCCCGCCGCGGGCGCATCCCACTTGGGCCAGCCCCAATCATCCCCGCTGGCCGCATCGCCTCCAGCCCACCTACCGGGACCTGCGCATCCTGCTTTGCCCGAGCGACACTCTCAATCCGGGCACGGGCCGCGACAACCAGGGCCTCCAGGCGCTCTATCCCGCCGATTTCGCTCCCCGCAGCTACATTTACAATTCCTGGAACGATTTTTACCTGAGAAAGCTCGGCGGCGTTTCCGGCTGGCGGGAGGTCGCCAAAACCAACGAGCTGGGACTCACCGAGGCCGAGATCAAACACCCCAGCGACACCATCGTCTTCGGCGAGAAGGAGCCCACGTCAATGCACTGGTACTTCGACTACGAAACCTACGAAGATATCACCCAACTGGACCAAAGCCGCCACAGAAACGCCGGCCGGAAGGGGACCGGGGGCGGCTCGAATTACGTCTTCGCCGACGGCAGCGCCCGCTATCTCCGCTATGGCCTTTCGGTCTCGCCTGTTAACATGTGGGCGGTGACCGAGGAGTGGCGCAGCCTGGGTGTGCCGGGGCCCGGCCCGCTTTCGGGAGACTGATTGCCGCCGTCGGCCAAACCCGCTGCGGGTCTCCCGGACGGCGAGCGCTCCAGAAGCCTCCCTCGAATCCTCCTCGCTCCGAATTCGCATCGCCCGCCGTGGCGATCCCCTGCGCGTTCGCGGCCGCGTGGGGTGGACGGGCGGACGCCTGGATGCGCTCGGTTTTCGACGAATTCCGGTGGCGTTGACCGGGCGGCTTCTGGTATCCTGCCGCGAAATATGAAACACCGTTGCCTTGTCACTCGTCGTGATTTTCTCAGAAACTCCATTGCGGCCTTCGGCGCCCTGAGCATCGTGCCACGGCACGTCCTGGGCGGAGAAGGGGTTACCCCGCCCAGCGAAATGCTGACCAAAGCCGTGATCGGGGTGGGCGGCATGGGGCAGGGGCACCTTAAGGGCATCAACCCGCAATCCAAGCTTCTGGCGGTTTGCGACGTGGACGAAAAGCATCTCCAGGCCGCCCTCAAGGCCGCGGGCGAGGGCGTCAAAGGCTACCGCGACTTCCGCGAGGTCCTGGCCCGAAAGGACATTGACATCGTTCACATCCCCACGCCGCCACACTGGCACGCGCTCATTTCGATTGCCGCCGCCAAGGCCGGCAAGGACATCTGGTGCGAAAAGCCCATGAGCCGCACCATCGGCGAAGGCGAGGCCATGAAGGCCGCCATCGCCAGGCATAACCGGATCTTCCGCCTCAACACCTGGTTCCGCTTCGAAGGCCGCTTCTACGGCATGGGCGTGGCCGTCAAACCCATCAAGAAGGCCGTCCAGAACGGACTCTTGGGCTGGCCGCTGAAAGTGACCGTCAGCGGTACGACCGGCTTCGACTGGAAGCAGGGCATGTGGTGCGGCCGCACCAACCTCACTCCCCAGCCCGTTCCCCCGGAACTGGACTACGACCTGTGGCTGGGACCTGCTCCCATGAAGCCGTATCACCCGCACCGCGTCCACGCCACCTTCCGCGGTTATTGGGATTACGACGGCGGCGGCCTGGGCGACATGGGCCAGCATTACCTCGACCCTGTCCAATACATCCTCGGCAAGGATGAGGAGAGCCCGGTGCGGATCGAGGCCGACACCGATCCGCAGGATGCCGACGCCGTTCTGCCCTGGCGCCGCGTCTCGCTCACCTACGCCGACGGGTGCGAGATCATTCTCGACGGCGAGAACAAGATGAAGGGGGCCGCCTTTATCGCCGGACCCAAAGGCAAGCTCTCGATGAACTTCGATTCCGACATTCCCGACCTGGACAAAAAGCTCAAGGAGTTGCCCGATCCCGAGCCGCAACTCACCGATTTCATCCAGGCGGTCAAGACCCGCAAGAAGTTCGCGCTGAACGAGATCAACGGCCATCGCTCCTGCACACTGATCAACCTGGCCAAGATCGCTGTGCAGACCGGCCGCCCGTTGCGCTTCGACCCTGTCAAACAGCGCTTCATCGACGACGACAAGGCCAACGCTTACATCAACCAGCCGATGCGGGCCCCCTGGAAACTGGAGGTCTGACAGGGCCTGCGGCTGGATCCGGGGCTGGAGCGCGCCAACGGGCCGGAAGACACGGCCGCCGCGCATCCCTGGCCTCGCCAGCCCGCTGCGTGTTCGGTGATGGCTGCCGCCATTTTTTTCTGAACATTCTTGCCAACGTTGCGTCCAACAGCTACGATTTACTTATGAGCCTTAATAAATATCGCTTCGTCGCCGGTTTCCTGGCGATGGCTGCCTCCGGCCTTCTCGCTCAGCCCGCCTCCATTACCGTCCAGGCGGATCGTCCCGCCCACAAGGTGGCCCCCACGCTCTGGGGCATCTTCTTCGAGGACATCAACCTGTCGGCCGACGGGGGGATCTACCCGGAACTGGTGCGCAACCGGTCGTTCGAGGACGCGGAGCGCCCCGAGCATTGGAAGCTGGCCAACGTGGGAGAGGCCAAGAGCGAGATGGCCATCGACAACAGCCGGCCGCTGACGCCTTTCAACCGGCGGAGTCTGCGGGTGCAGGTCAAGGGCGGCGGTTCGTTGGTCAACGAAGGTTATTGGGGCATGAATGTGCAGAAAGGCGAGTCCTACCAGGTGCGGTTGGCGGCCCGGGCGGCCGACGGTTTCAAAGGGCCGCTGACCGTGGCGCTGGAAAGCCGCCAGGGAGGCCAGACGCTGGCCAAAGGCGAAATCACCGGTCTCACGGGACAATGGCAGCCGTTCACCCTGGAACTGACGGCCTCGGACACCGATCCGCGGGCCCGCCTCAGCATCGCGTTCTCGGGCGGCGGGTCGTTCTGGCTGGACATGGTGTCGGTGCTTCCCAAAAAGACCTGGAAGGGCCACGGGCTGCGGCCGGATCTGTGCGAGATGCTGGCCGCGCTGAAGCCCGCGTTTGTGCGGTTTCCGGGCGGGTGCTGGGTCGAGGGCGACGACATGGCCCACATGTACAACTGGAAGGACACCATCGGCGACGTGGGCAACCGCAAGCCGCTGTGGAACATCTGGCAGTATTGGGCGACGCACGGCCTGGGGTACCACGAGTATCTGCAGCTCTGCGAGGACCTCGGCGCCGAGCCCATGTTCTGCATCAACGTGGGCATGTCCCATCGCGAAGTCGTGCCGCTGGACCAGATGGGCCCCTGGGTCCAGGACGCGCTGGACGCGCTCGAATATGCCAACGGCCCGGTCGATTCGTGGTGGGGCGGGCTCCGGGCGAAGAACGGGCACCCGGCTCCCTTCAACATGAAGTATCTCGAGATCGGAAACGAGAACGGCGGTCCGGCCTACCACGAGCGCTGGGATTTGTTCCACAAGGCCATCAAGGCCAAGTACCCCGGCGTTCAGTTGATCGCCAATGTTTGGGGCGGGTACCCCACCGGGATCATGCCCGAGATCATCGACGAGCACTACTACAACAATCCGGACTTCTTCATCCGCCAGGCGCACAAGTACGACTCCTACAAGCGGGACGGCCCCAAGGTGTTCGTGGGCGAGTACGCCGTCACCTCCGGCTCGGGGCTCGGCAACCTGCGCGGGGCCGTTGGCGAAGCCGCCTTCATGACCGGCATGGAGCGAAACTCGGACGTGGTCATCATGGCGAGCTATGCGCCGCTGTTCGTGAACGTGAACCACAAGCGCTGGCCCATCAACCTGATCAACTTCGACAGCTCGCGCGCCTTCGGCCTGCCCAGCTATTACGTGCAGCAGATGTTCAGCGCCTATCGCGGCGACGTGGTGTTGCCGGCCGAGGTCGTCTCGCCCGTCGGCAGCGCCGAGCCCAAGGGCGGGGCCATCGGCGTGGGCACCTGGGCCACGCGCGCCGAGTTCAAGGACATCAAGGTCACGCGGGGCAACGAGACGCTCTTTGCCGCAGACTTCGCCTCGGGTACTCAGGGATGGAAACTCCTGGGCGGGGGCGATTGGAAGGTCGCGGAGGGCGCGCTGCGCCAGTCCAGCGGACAGGAGAACATTCGCGCCGTCGCCGGTGACAAGTCCTGGTCGGACTACACCTACTCGCTGAAGGCCCGCAAGCTCGGCGGGGCTGAGGGTTTTCTCATCCTCTTCCGCGTTCAGAACGAAAACGACAAGTCCTGGTGGAACCTGGGCGGCTGGGGCAACAAGCGCCATGCCGTCGAGATGGGCGGCGTGGTGGGCAACGAGGTGGACGGCGCCATCGAAACGGGGCGCTGGTACGACATCCGCGTCGAGCTCAAGGGCGACTCCATCAAGTGCTTCCTCGACAACAAGCTGGTCCACGACATCAAGACTCCGGCCGTGCAGGCCCTCTACGCCAGCGCCACGCGCGCCCAGACCAGCGGCGAGGTCATCGTGAAAGTCGTCAATGCCATCGCTCAACCGGTGGACACCCGGGT
>JAKLEJ010000081.1 GCA_022711695.1 Verrucomicrobiota bacterium
TTCACCGATCCGGCCCGCAATTACCACGTCACCCCGCTGCGGCTGGCCCACACCCACCCGGAGGCCATCGACGTCGCCATCCACATCGGCCCGTTCCCCACCAACCGCCCGCCCACGGCTCGAGCCTCCGCCAGCCTGGTCCAGGCCGCCGCCGGCCAGACGGTGGCGTTCAGCGTTGCCGCTACGGACCCCAACGGCGACACGCTGGCCTACGCCTGGGATTTCGGCGACGCCGACTACAGCGTGGATAACGCGGCCAACACCGCCCATGTCTTCGGCAGCGCCGGCGAGTACCTTGTGGAGGTGACCGTCAGCGACATGAAGGGCGGCGTGGCCCGGGATTCGGTGGTCGTCACGGTGGGAAACCCGGCCGCCTACAGCATCGCCGGCCGCGTCCTGGACAGCCGCAGCCAGCCCGTCTCGGGCGTGAAGGTGTTTGTCGATGCGAGCCATTATGCGTTCTCCGAGAGCGACGGATCCTACCGGCTTACCGGATTGGCCGCGGGCGCGCACACCGTTCAGGCGGTGGATCCGGTGCGCGACGGCCTGTTCTTCAGCAACCCCTTTTTCAACAACCCGGTCACGGTGGGCCCGGATTTTGCGGGGGCCGACCTGATTGCCACGACCAACTCGCTGGATCTTTACGTGCCCTTCGTGGCCAAGGGCGCCAACTGGAAGTACCTCGATGACGGCTCGGACCCGGGCGCCGCCTGGATCGGCGCGGCCTTCAATGACAGCGGGTGGTCCAACGGCAGCGCCATTCTCGGCTACGGCGAAGGAAACGAGACCACCGTGATCCGCTACGGGACCGACTCGAACGACAAGCACATGGCCTATTACTTTCGGAAAGGCTTCACCGTCACAAACCTGACCGCCTACACCAACCTGCAGCTCGAGGTTCTGCGGGATGACGGCGTGATCGTGTATCTCAACGGGAGCGAAGTCTTCCGCGACAACCTGCCCGCAGGCGCAGTCACCAACCAAACCCCGGCCCTGGATGCAGTCGAGCCCAGCTCCTACCTGACCCGCACCCTGAGCCTCGGCGCCCTGCAAGCCGGCAGCAATGTCATCGCCGCCGAAATCCACCAGGCCGATCCGACCAGCTCGGACGTCAACTTCGACCTGGCGCTGAGCGGCTTGAGCCTCGCCAGCGCCTCGAGCATCAGCGTGGTCTATCTGACCCAGCCCTCCCTGCTCGACCGGGTGTCAACCCCGACCAACCTCGTGCTGCAGGCCGCAGCCCGCAGCTTGGCGACCCCGGCAAGCCGCGTGACATTCTATGCCGATGGCGCCCGGCTGGGCGAGGATGCGGCCGAACCGTTCAGCTTGGTGTGGACCAACCCGGCCGTCGGGAATCACACCCTTGTGGCTGTGGCCGTCTTCGGTGGCGGCAGCGTCACCTCGGCCCCGGTCGCCATCACGGTGACGCCGCCTGAACCGGCGCCGCCCCCGGCGGTCCCGCTCGAGTTTGTGCCCACCAACGGCTTCTGGAGCTACTTCTGCACCAACGTGGGCGCGCCGGCTTCCTGGCAGTCGCCCGCCTTTAACGACACGTCCTGGCGCCGCGGCCAGGCCCGGCTCGGCTTTGCCTCCAGCACCAATGGATTCGGCACGGTCTTCTACGGCGGGCCCAGCTCGGCGCGCTACACCGCCGCCTACTTCCGCTGCGCCTTTCTGGCGCAGGACCCGGACGCGGTCACCAACCTGACGCTCGACCTCCAGCGGGACGACGGGGCGGTCATCTACCTCAATGGCCTCGAGGTCGCGCGCCACAACCTCAGCAACGGCATCGCCGTCGCCTACTCGACCCTGGCCTCGAACGCCGCGGACAACGGCAGCACCGTCTTTTCCGTTGCGATCCCCGCCTCTCACCTCCGGGCGGGCAGCAATCTCCTCGCCGCCGAGGTCCATCAGAGTTCCGCGACCAGCTCCGACCTGCTCTTTGCGCTCGGGCTGCGAGGCCTGGCTTGGACCAACCGCCCCAGAGGAGTGTGGCTGACGGCGCCGCTCGACGAGGCGCCGATCCAATTGCCTGCTTCAGTGACCCTGGCCGCCGACGCGGTCGCCGGGGGCGACCTGGCCATCGCCCGTGTCGAGTTTTTCGTCGAAGGTATCCGCCTGGGCGAAGACGCCTCCAGGCCATACACCTTCGACTGGACCAACCCGCCCGCCGGGGCCTTCGAGCTGACCGCGGTGCTGCGGGACACGGCCGGCGGCATGGCCACCAGCGCCCCTGTCCGAGTCACTCTGGCTCCGCCGCCGCCGGCGCGGGCGCTGATCTCCTTTGGCGAAACCTGGCGCTACCTGGACGACGGGTCCGACCAGGGAACGAACTGGGTCCAGCCCGGTTTCAACGACCGCGCCTGGTGGGCGGGGCCCGCCAAGCTCGGCTACGGCAACGATGGCGAGAGCACCACCGTCGGCTTCGGACCGGATCCCGCCCGGAAGTTCGTCACCACCTATTTCCGCAAAACGTTTGTCGCGCCCAACCCGGCCGAGTTCGGCGCCCTGCTCCTGCGCCTGGTCCGCGATGACGGCGCGGCCGTCTTTCTCAACGGAAAAGAAGTCTGGCGCGCGAACCTGCCCCCCTTCGCGCTCTCCTTCAATTCCCTGGCCATGGACGCACTCGACGCGCCCGCTGAAACCTCGCCCGTCGAGGCCCGCCTGCCGGTGTCCGGGCTGGTCGTCGGCACGAACGCGATCGCCGTCGAATTGCACCAGGCCACCGTGGCCAGCAGCGACCTGGGATTCGATCTCGCCCTGGCGGGTCTCGCCGCCAGCAATCCGTCCCCGGCGCTCTACCTCACCAGCCCCGCCGACGATGCCTGGTTCCCCTTGGGCGCCACCTTGTCGCTGTCGGCGCATGCGGCGCTGCCGGACACCGTCAGCCGGGTCGAATACTTCGACGGCGAGGCCCGCATCGGCCAGGCCGCTGCCGCGCCCTTTGGCTTCTCCTGGGCCGGAGCCGCTGAGGGGGTGCATCTCCTGAGCGCTCGCGCCACCTACGGCCCCGGCCTCCTGGCGACCAGTCCGCCGGTCCGCATCCGCGTCGCCAGCCCGGCCCCGCCGGTCGCCCCCATCGAGGATCTGCTCATCCCGGCGCTCGCGGACTGGAAGTACTGGGACAGCCCGGTCGCGCCCGCCGCTGGCTGGGCCAGCCCGCAGTTTGACGATGCCGCCGGGCCCCAGGAACTCGCGCGATTCGGGTGGGGCCTGGACGGCGAACGCACGGCTCTCACCGAAGGGCGCATCGCCCAGTATTTCAGGCGTCAGTTCCATGTCAGCGAGCCCGCGCTCTACTCGGCCCTGGTGTTTCAGCTCGCCCGGGACGACGGCGCGGTGGTCTATCTGAACGGCCGGGAAGTGTTTCGCAGCAACATGCCGGAAGGCCCGGTGGGCCCCGCCACCCTGGCCCTCGCCACCGTGAACACGCCGGACGAGACGAGCTGGTTCGAGGCCGTGATCCCGGCGTCCGGCTCCGGGCTCCTGCCCGGCATCAACGTCGTGGCGGTCGAGCTTCACCAGGCCAGCGCCACCAGTTCCGACGCTGGGTTCGACCTGCAATTGACCGGCAGCGGAACGACCGCCTCGCGGATTTACCTCAGCCATCCTTTCGACAACTCGCTCGTTCCGCGCGAGGCGACGCTCCAACTCCTGGCCCAGGCCTGGCCGGGCACGAACGCGGCCATCAGTCGTGTCGAGTTCCTGGTGGATGGAAAACTCCTCTGGGAGGTCTCGGCCCCGCCTTACGGCTATCTTTGGTCGAATCTTCCTCCGCAGACTCACACCCTCACGGCGCGGGCCACAGACACGCGCGGGCGGGTCACGCTCTCCGATCCGGTGCGGATCACCGTGGCGCTCCCGGCGGTCACAAACCTGCTGGTGGCTACGAACTCGGTCTGGAAGTATCTCGACAACGGCTCCAACCAGGGGACGAACTGGACGCGGCTGGATTACGACGACCGCGCCTGGAAATCCGGCCGGGCCGAGCTGGGGTATGGCGACGGCGGGGAAGCCACCACCAACAGCTACGGGCCCAGCAGCGGCAACAAATACGTCACCACCTACTACCGGCATGCCTTCCTGGCGCCGCCCGAAGAGAATTTCACGAACCTGCTCTTCCGGCTGCTTCGGGACGACGGGGCCGTGGTCCATCTCAATGGCCGCGAGGTTTTTCGCAGCAACATGCCGGCCGGCGCGCTCACCTACCAGACTTACGCCTCCGCCGCGGTTTCCGGCAATGACGAGAAGACCTTCTTTGCCACGGCCGTTCCCATCGCAGGCTTGCTGCCGGGCACGAATGTCATCGCCGTCGAGATCCACCAGTCCGATCCGGGCAGCAGCGACCTGAGCTTCGCCCTCGAGGTGACGGGCCTCGGTTTCCTGGACGATTCCGTTCCGCAATGGCTGGAGGCGGAACAATCCGGCGGCCAAATCGTGTTGCGCTGGCCGCTCAGCGCGCGCGGCTACCGCGTCTATAGCGCCGATTGGCTGCAGCCCGCCGGCGCCTGGACCCCGGTGCTCGTGCCGCCGGTCGTCAGCAACGGCTGGAACACGATCGCGCTTCCAGCCGCCTCGGGGCTCCAGTTGTTCCGCCTCGGCCAGCCTTGAGCCGGCGCGCCGGGTCTCCAGAAGTCAGGAGGCGGTCGGGAACGGAGGCGCGCCCGGCAGGCGAGCGGCGCGGGGGCCCGATCCGTCAATGGGCGTGACTCCGGCCTCCCCCTCGCGTAATCTGCGCGGCGATGCGGATGAATGCGGAGGCAGGCGCGGCTTCGGACAGCGACCTGGTGCGGCTGGCCCGCGCCGGCGATTTCGGAGCCTTCGAGCAGCTCGTGGAACGCCACGAGCGCGCCGTCTATTCGCTTGCCCGGCGCATGCTTCAATCCGAACAGGATGCTGAGGACATCACCCAGCAGACCTTCATCAGCGCCCTGCAGCACTTGCGCGATTTCCGCGAGGAGGGCGCGTTTGGCGGCTGGCTGATGCGCATCGCCACCCACGCCGCGCTCAAGGTGCTGCGCCGCCGTCGAATCGCCCCGATGACCTCCCTCGAGGCGGCCACCGAGCCTGAGGAAGGCTACGAGGGAATCAGCCGCCCCGAATACATCGCCGATTGGTCGCAATCGCCCGAGGCGCTGGCCCAGCGCCATGAAACCCGGCGCCTGATCGAAGAGGCCCTGGCGAACCTGGACGAGAAGCACCGCCTGGTCTTTGTCCTGCGCGATGTCGAGGGGTTGTCCGTCCGGGAAACGGCCGAGGCCCTCGGGCTGAGCGAGGCCAATGTGAAAGTGCGGCTGCTGCGGGCCCGGCTGCAACTGCGGGAGCAGCTCACCCGGGCGTTCGGCGATCCGACGCGCCGGATCGCGCGCGATCCCAATCACTCGCATGACTGAACCGGCGGACACTTTCACTGGACGGGGCGGATGGTGGGTGGCCGGGCAAGCCGGGCTCTCCGTGGCGGTGTGCGTTTTGGGAATCGTCTTTCGCGGCCCGACCGGCGCGGTCGAAACGGCCGCGGGAGGGGCGCTGATGGGCTTGTGCGCGCTGACGGGCATCCTGGGCGTCCTGGCCCATGGCCGAAGGCTCACGCCGTTTCCCAAGCCGCCGGCCGGAACCGAACTGATCCAGCAGGGCATTTACGCCCGCATCCGCCATCCCCTTTACACCTGCAACCTCTGCGGCTTCTTCGGCTGGGCGCTGCTCTGGGGTAGCCGGAGCGCCTTGGCGGCGGCCCTGGGCGCGGTGTTCTTCTTTCATGTCAAAGCCCGCTGCGAGGAAAAGTGGCTGCGCGAACGATTTCCCGCCTATCGGGCCTACGAAAAACGCGTGAAACGGTTCATCCCGGGGCTCTGGTGAAAACCCGCTCAAAACCGATGGACCCCGCCGGCGAAGCCGCCTGTAACTTTTTGCCCCCGCCCGGCTCAATCCCTGATGGACAGTCGCCATGAAATGCCAGGACCTGCTCAAGCTGTTGAATGACTACGTGGATGGCACGGTGGATCCGGCCGTGTGCGCGGAGTTCGAGAAGCACATGGCCGGCTGCAACCCGTGCCAGGTGGTCGTGGACAACATCCGGGGCGCAATCACCCTTTACAAGAACGGGCAGCCCTACGAACTGCCCCTGCCCTTCCGCGAGCGCCTTCACGCGACGCTGCGGGAGTGCTGGAAGCAGCCCCCACCCGCCCAGGACTGAAGGACCGCTCCAGTCTCCGGGCCTCCGGCCATCTTTTGGCTTCCCTTTCCGCTTGCCCTGGGGCTTTAATGCCTTATGGCCAAAAGAAGACGTCTGGGCAACTTACCGCCGTCTCGACCCCAGCCCCCGGCCAAACACCACCCTGCGCCCTTGACCTGGAGGCAGCGCGCGCTCCGGTTGGGCGCAGGCCTTGGAGTAAGCCTGGTCTTGCTGCTCGCCGTCGAAACCGGCCTGCGGCTCCTGGGTTACGGATATTCGCCTCGGTTCTTCGTCAAGACCGGGGATGGCAAGATGCTGACGACCAACCGGCGCTTTGGCTGGCAGTTCATGCCTCGCGAGACCGCCACCCAGCCCTGGCCGTTGCGAATCAGTCTGCAGAAGCCGCCCGGCGTCCTCCGCATCTTCGTCCTGGGAGAATCCGCCGCGCAGGGCACGCCTTCGCCCACGTTTGGCTTTTCCCGGATTCTCGAGGCGATGCTGGAACGTCAATATCCCGCCGCGCGCTTCGAGGTCGTCAATGTGGCGATGCGCGGCATCAACTCCCATGCCATTCGCCTGGTGGCGCGCGAGTGCGCCGCGCTCGATCCGGACCTGTTCCTGATCTACATGGGCAACAACGAGACGATCGGCCTGCACGCTCCGGAGCCGGGCCGCTTCACGCTGACCCCCTACCCGCGCCTGCTCCGCGCCAGCCAGTGGGCCCGGGCCACCCGCCTCGCCCAACTGGTCCAGGATGCCGCGCGGGCTTTCATCAAGACCCCCGCCCGCAAACAGCAGGACATGGACTTCTTCCGCAAGTCCCGGCTGGCGGCCGACTCCCCGGAGCGGAGGCCGGTCTATGACAACTTCCGCGACAACCTCCGCGAGATTCTCGACGTGACCCTGGCCTCCGGGGCGAAAACGGTTCTGTCCACCGTGTCAGTCAACCTCCAGGATTTTCCTCCCCTGGCCTCGCTGCACCGGGCGGACCTCGCGCCCGAGGCCCTAACCCAATGGGAAGCGGCTTGGACGCGAGGCCTTCAGGCGGAAGCAAGCGGCGCCGGACCGCAGGCCCTCGCGCATTATCTCGAAGCCGCGCGCCTGGACGACCATCACGCCGAACTGCACTTCCGCATGGCCCGCGCCTGCCACGCCGCCGGTCAAGCCGATCCCGCCCGACGCCATTTCGCCCTGGCCCGCGACTGGGATGCGCTCCAGTTCCGCGCCGATGCGCGGCTGAACCGAATCACCCGCGAGACCGCAGCCAGCCGGAAGAACCCGCAGCTTGAACTGCTGGACATCGAGCAGTTGTTCGCCGACGAGGCGGCAAGAATGGGCGGTTCGCCCGGCGCCGCCTGGTTCCATGAACACGTCCACCTGACCTTCGACGGGGACTATCTGCTGGCGCGGCTCTTCTTCGAGGCCGCCAGCCGGGCGCTGCAATTGGCCGGGAACCCCTCGCCGGCGGCGCTCCCTTCGCGGTCCGAATGCGCCGCTGTGCTGGGGTTCAGCGAGTGGGACGAACTGGGCGTGCGCGCAGCGATGGTCCGATCCACCGCCCGCCCGCCCTTCCTGGATCAGGCCGATCACGCGCTCCGTCAGCAACAGGCCGAGGACTCCATCCGCCGGCAAACCGAGCGGTTCCATCAGCCCGAGGTTTTGAAGCCCTCGCTGGCCCTCTATCGGCAGGCGGTTTCCCTGCGCTCCAACGACTGGCAGATCCGCCTCAATCGCGGCAACCTCTTCTCGGACTTTCAGCGCGACGCCGAGGCCGTCGTCGAGTACCGCCAGGTGGTGCGGCTGATGCCGGAATTTCTTCCGGCGCGGGTCGCGCTGGCCCAGGCGCTCTGGAAGACGGGTTACCGGCAGGAGGCCATCGTCCAATGGCAGGAAGCCCTAAAACTGGATCCCGCCTGCGCCCCCGCGCGCGACGCTCTTCGAACTGCTGGCCTTCGCCCCGGCCGGTCCTGATCCCGACGCCGGCGACCCTCGCCACAACTCCATCGGGTTTCCCTGCCGCCGCCCCGGCTTCCCGCACATTAAGCGCTATTCTATGACGATCGTCGTATGTAAACGCAGAATATATGGAACCAGCAATGCTTGCCAAAAGTTCATTATGGCGGCTTTATGCCCTTGAAAGTAGCCTTTTGTTCCTCGCCTGCTGCCGCTTCGGCTTCTTACGTATTTAGCGCTATTTTATGACGGTCGTCATGTGTATGCGCTAAATTGCGGATTGGCGCCTTGCGAGTATCCGCGGTGGCAGAGGAGCGCAACGGCGGCCGGGCGGCAGCCGGGCACCGCTGCGGGGAATGGATCGATTCAGCGGGTCTGGGGCTCCGAGGGTCCGTCGGTCAGGACGCGGCAACGGGCTGCGGCCATTTCGAGGGCATGGGGAATATCCAGCACTTTCAGCACGTTCAGGTAATCGGGGCCCTGGAGATGAGAGCGGGGCATCTGGCGCAAGCGCAGGCAGTCGATCTCCTTTTCAAAGAGAGAAGCGTAAAGGGCGTCCACGGCCAAATCGCCTTCCGCAACCACCTGGAGGGGACGCCCTTTGAACGGCTTCAATTCGCGCGCGGCCTGCACCGCGCGCCGGATGTCCCAGACCCGCATCGAGTCCAGGGTCTGGCCGAGCAGCATGAAGCGTCGGCGCAGGTGAATTTGTTTGCGCGCGTCGCCAGGCCAGGCGTCCGGACCCAAGCCGCGCGGCCACACGCAGGCGATTGCGGCGGCATCGGTGAACCACTCGCGAGACGGACGGTCTTCAAGGCCAAAGGCCGAACACACCTCGGCGAGCCGCGCCGCCGGCGTGGACGCCCGCGGCGACGGCAACGGCTGCCAGGGCTGGTTGGCGCCGTGAATCCTGAGGAGGACCGGCAGAGACGACGGCGCCGAGGAACGGGACATGACGTAAAGTCGAAGGATAACGTGGGGCTGGGTTTCCAGATCATAGGCCTCGCAAACAACGCCATGGGCTGACTCGCGAAAGAGAGGTCGCAGGATCGGGGCCGGGCCGCCCTCCGGCCACCCGGCGAAGCTCTGTCGGCGCAGTTCGGCAAGCCAGGCGGCATGGCGTTCCGCGGACGTCGGAGGAAGAACCGCAGCCGGCGGCGCCCCGAAGAGCCGTTGCGCGTTGGTGTTGATGGCGTCGGAGGGCAGCTCGGAAAACACCTTGAGCTGCTGCGGCGTGAAACGTTTGGTCGCCGCCATTTCGATCAGGGTGTCCTCGCCCTTGAGATGGCGATTGAACCAGCGGAACACCGGCATCTGGAGATCCTGTGTGTCCTTGTGCGGGCCCGGGGCGATGACCAGCCCGAGGTTGGCGGGCGCCTTGTGCAGCGCATAGAGCCGCTTGAGGCGTTCATGCGTGCGCAGCACTCCGTCCAGCGGGAAGATGGTGTCGGCGTCGGTGTTGACCAGCAGCAGCGGCCGGGGCGCGGCCAACGCCGCCAGCAACGGGTAGTCCCAGCGGTAGGTGTTCACCAGGAACATGCAGTCGCAGTGGCCTTCGACCACGCCATCGACCACGTGGTTGCGCAGGTCGGTGATGCCGGCCACCGGGGCGATGACCTTCACGCGGTCGTCCAGCGCGGCCAGGGTCCAACTGTAGGCCCCGCCGCCGGAACGTCCGGTGACACCCAGGCGATTCGTATCCACCTCGGGCCGCGAGCAAAGGTAGTCCAGGGCCCGGATGCTGTTCCAGGCCTCGACCCCGGCCGGGGTGTAGCCGCGGGCATTCCACCACCAGGCCCCGTCCCGGTACGTGCCATGGTGGGCGCCCTGGATTTCCCCGAGCTGGAGGGTGTCGATCAACAGGCACGCATAGCCATTGCGCGCAAACCAGATGCCGTGGTGCTGGTAACTCACCTTGTTTCCATAGCTGATCCCATTGGTGATGACCGGCCCGTGGCCGCACACGTAGAGCACCGCCGGCGCCGGGCGCGTCAGGCCCTTGGGGAGATAGAGATTTGCCGTCACGTAGAGCCCTGGCGAAGACTGGTAATGGAGCTTCTGCACCCTGAAGTCCTCCTGCTCGACTGTCCCGGTGACAACCGCCTTGAGATCGCCCCGGGGCGGTTCGGGCCACAGCCCCAGCATTTCCGCCGCCTGCCGGCGGTATTCCGCCCGGCGGCTGCGCCAGTCCTCGAGCGTGTTCACATCGGCCAGACACCGCGCCGCCAGGCGCGCGGTTTCGGCCTCGAAATACTCCGCCAGCGCTTGCGAGGGCGAGGGCGTCTGGGGATGCCCCCCGGCCGCGGCAGCGCCGCTTGCCACCGGGCCCCAGCAGATGCAAAGAAGCATGGCGGAACGCAGAACGGCACGGTTCAGGCTGACGATGAAGCCGCCGCTGCGGCCGACCGCATGCGCTCGCGGTGGCGGGACAAAGGGAAGCGCGTTCATGGTGAGCCTCAACATGCCGCCTCTGCGCCGGGGCCGCAACTCTTTTGCGCCCGAGTGAATCCGCGCCTCACCTCACCGGGACAAAGCGGCGGCGGTCGGTTCCCGATGCGCAGCCGGAATTCCACAGAAGCAATGCAAGAGAACGAAGGTTTCCTGAATGCCGGTCTGAATCCGCAAGCAGCCTGCCCTGGCTGCTGCGCTCCGGGGATGCATGAGGGCCGGGGGTTGCCTGCGCGTGTGATGCGGATTCAGGCCTCACCACGTCACCGGCACGGCCATCTTCTT
>JAKLEJ010000082.1 GCA_022711695.1 Verrucomicrobiota bacterium
TGCTCTCGGTGAGTTGCATGCTGGCGAACGCCACCAGGCGCGAGTCCCCGCTGATCGAAATCGGTCCGTTCACGCCCAGGGGCTCGGGGCCGATCCGGCTCAACAACCGCGTGAAATCGCCGGCCAGATGGCAGGCGTAAAGGGCCTCGTTGGTCGAAAACACGAAATTGGTCGCGACGTTCGTGGCTGTCGTGCGGAACAGCACCCATTGCCCATCGGGGGTGAACGCGGGGTAACGACAGTCGGCCGTGGCAAAGACGCTCGAGGAAGCCGGCGATCGATTGGTGCTGATCAGGCGCAAGAGACCAGTTTCCATATCCTGCGCCACGACGTTGTAGTAACCAGAGTACTGGGGCCAATCACGACTCAGCAAAGCGACCCACCGCCCGTCCGGGCTCAGAAAATCTAAACCCAACAGCGAACGTTGGTCGCTGCTCCAGTCGCCGGCAGTCAGGGTCGTTCCAGTGAGAAGATCGTGCCACTCGAGCCGGCTCCGGGATGCTGAACCAATAATGTAATAAGGCCAGAGGTAGGTCCAGACGACCCGGTTTCCGTCGTGGCTGAGAACGGGAGACTCGACCATGTTGGTGGCGCGGCTGATCATCAGGTTTGTCCCGTGCCACAGGTCCCGCACGAACGCGTCCGTCCACCGGTTGGTGTCTCCGGGGGCCAGCAGGCCGTCGTAACTGGCAAACGCCAGCCAGCGGCCATCCGCGCTCAAGCAGTTGCCCCAGACCCGGCTGGCGGCGCCGCCGGCCCAGGCCGGCCTGCCGGGGGCCCGTTCCGAAACCAGCTCTGTGGCGCCCGAGCTTGTCTCCGCCACGAACACATCGCTGGCCAGGTTCAGATCGTTGGTCACCCAGGCGTCCGACGCGCTTTCGAAGACGACGCGCGCGCCGTCGGCGCTCAGGGCGGGCGTGAACAGGGGCGAGACGGGGCCGGCGGCGCCGGTGGCGTCGAGAACGGCCGTGGCGCGGCCAGTCTTAAAGTCCTTCACATACACCTGGCAGACGCGGTTGGCTTCATCGCCGTTGAGGAACGCCGCAGTCTGTCCATCCGGCGTCAGCACGGGCCGGCGGGACACCCCGGGCAGCGCTGCTCCGTCGGCATCGGCGCTCAGAACCAGGTTTGTGCCCGCCAGGACATCGTGGAGGAGAACGACCGTGTTGCTCTCGAACGCGGCCCATCGGCCATCGGCGCTGAGCTGAGGGAGCGAGTCCGCGCGCGACTCGGACCCCAGCAATTGCGCGGCGCCCGAAAGCAAATCCTGGCGGCAGACAAAGGCCCTGTTGGTGCTCCCGGAGGCGAGAGGAGCGGCCTTGTAAAGGACCACCTGACCGTCCGCGCTCAGCGCCACGCTCAGCACCCGGCAGCTTCCCTGGGCCAGACCGGTCAGGGCGGCCAGATTCGAGCTGGCCCAGCGGGTGGTTCCCGCTTGCAGGTCGCGCACGTGAAGATCCCCGGCGCTGGCGGCCAGGCCGCCTGCGAGGTTGGTGTGGGCGCTGACAAAAGCCGCGTGGCGGCCGTCGGGCGTGATCGCGCAAAGCCGGGCGCTGATCCCAAAGACCAGGCCGCCGGTTCCCTCGCGGGTGACGCTCACCAGGTGGGTGACTCCCGCCACCCGGTCGCGGGCGAAAACATCCAGGGTTTCGAGGCCGTCGGCTTCCGCCGTCAGGTTGGTGGCCGTGCTCTCGAAGAACACCCAGCGGCCGTCGGCGGAAAGCAGCGGGTGCCGCGAGCCGGGATGAGACGCGCGGGGGATGCCGCCGTGGCGGTCCACACTCTCGAGCGCGGTTATTCCCGAGACCAGATCGCGCACGAAAACGTCGCAGGCGCGGTTGGTGTCGGCCGGGACCAGGTTGCCCGCGGCGCTGGCAAAAGAGACAAAGCGGCCATCGGCCGAGAAACTGGGATCGACGGCGTCGGCGCTGCCAAGGCCGCCTGCGCCGACGCTCACGAGCGCGGTCTGGCGGGTCTGCAGATTGCGTGCAAAGACGTCCAGGCACATGCCCAGATCGTCGTTTGTGACCAGGTTGTTGGCGTGGCTGACAAACGCGACCCAACGGCCATCGGCGCTGAAGATCGGCGCGAACGAGCCGCCGGCGCCGCTGACGCCAGCGGCGGGGAGGGCGCTGCCGCCCTTCACCGCCTCGGCGCCCGGCAGGGCCGCAGGCAGACCCAGGGCAAGACAGGCGATCAGGCGCAATGAAGTGCTCATGTTAAGAGGGGTTCGCAAAGGTTCTGAGCCGCGAGCGATCGATCGGTTCACGGCGTCAGGAAATGGCCCGAACCATTCTCGTCAACCAGTTGCAGCGTCGTCGAGGCGCCCGGATCGGCCGGGGTGCTGACGCGGCCGTCGAAATGGAGCACGTTGCCCCAGGCGCCGTGGATTTCATTGCTCCAAAGCGGCTGGTTCGTGTGGAGCTTCCAACTGAAGAGGTTGACAGCGGACAACAACGAGGCCCCGCAAGCGGCACGTCCGTCCGAGCGGAGATGACGGTCGGTGCTCAACCAGGACTGCGGCAGTTTGAAGTCGGCGTCGGTGCCCAGGGTGTAACTCACGGCGTTGTTTCGGAAACCGGGATTGGCAAACCCGCCGTCCGTCGAGCCGCCGAAATCGCTGGCGGCCTTCTTGCGGGGGTCCGCCGGGCAGACCAGCACCCGGGGCGTTTGAAGCTGGTTCGAGAGCCAGGCGAATTGCACCCAGATGTTCCCGGCCAGCGGATGGCTCATCAGGCCGCCCGTGTTCACATGCACACGCGAAGGGGCCTGCCCTTCGCGATCATGGGTCCACAGGTGAACCGCGCGGCCGACCTGGCGGAGGTTGTTCACGCACACCGCGTGCTCGCTGGCCTGCCACTGATGGGCCGTGGCCGGGAGCAGCGCCAAAACCGCCACCGCCGCCGCGCCCAGGGCCGCCATCAAATCGACGCGCGTGAAGGCCTGTCCCGGTCTCTGGGTTTTGAAGGTCTGCATAGTATGCCTTATCCAGCCCCGCAGGGAGGCGAGCGCGGGCAACGGCTTCGCCAGCTCATACGATGGGTTGCTATAAAAACCGTAGGACGATGCGCGGCCAGCCGCAAGAAGAACTTTTGCCAAGTTCCATCTCCTCGTCCGCCGATCGAGACGGCCGCGCGGATCAGCCAGGGGGGAGCTTCGCTGGACGCACCCATGAGCCGGGTTCTCACAGAAGCAAAGAAAGAGAACGAAGGGCTCTCCCCTCTTCGTTTCCTTGCTTTCCTTCTGTAGAGATTCCCCGTTCCAGCGGCCCTTGTTTGACTTCCGCCGATGGTCTGCCGGCTGCCGCGGGAGCGGCTGGAGTCAAGGTTTGGGGAGATCGTTCCGGCTCAAGGGCGCGGTGAGTCGGACCACTGCGCCGCGCTCGGGCGCGGCTGTCAACGTGAAGCTCCCGCCCACGTCCTCCATGCGCTTGCGCATGTTCTTCAGGCCGTTGCGGGCGGCGGCGCGGTGCGGGTCCATGCCTCCAAGGCCGCGGCCGTCGTCCTGGATTTCGAGGGTGAAGGAGCCGGGATCGAGCTTGAGCCGCACCCAGACGGCGGTGGCCTGGGCATGGCGAACCACGTTGGTGATGGCTTCGCGGGCGGCCAGGAAGACGTTGTGGCGCATCTCCGGCGAGATGGGGGTGGCGGGCAGCGGGTCGGGAACGTCCAGCCGGTAGCGCAGCCCCGCCGTGGCCAGGTATTCCTGGGCGTTTTTGCAGACGTAATTGACGAGCCCGTCCAGGGTGTCGTTGGACGGGTTCACCGTCCAGACGATCTCGTCCAGGGCGCGCGAGGTTTCGCGGGCGGTCTGGGTGATCTGCCGGGCGTGGGTGGCGACCTCGTCGGGCGCGTCCTTGTCGATCTCGACCATCTCGCCCAGGAGCGAGACCTGGGTGAGGCTGGCGCCGAGCTGGTCGTGAATGTCGCGGGCGATGCGGGCGCGCTCCTTTTCGAGGGCCTCCTTCTGGCGCATGCCTTCGAGCTGGCGCTGGAGGCGCTGGGTGGAGAGGTAGTGGACGACGGCGACGACCGACCCGAAGAGCAGGGCCGCCAGGAGGGTGAGAAACCACCAGGTGCGCCAGAAGGGCGGCTGGACCACCAACGCGAGCGAGGCTCCCTGCTCGTTCCAGACGCCGTCCTCGTTGCAGGCGCTCACCTGGAAGCGATACCGGCCCGGGGGCAGCTTGCCGTAGCGGGCCACCCGCTCCCGGCCCGCGTCCGTCCAGGCGGCCTCGTGGTCCTCGAGGCGGTGGCGAAAGCGGGCGCGGTCGGGGGCGCCCAGGTTCAAGCTGGTGTAGTGAATCTCGATGCGGCCTTTGCGGGGCGGAACGACCACCGCCTCGGGCCAGGTGGTGCGCAGGCTGTTGGTGTCCGTGGTCACGCCCTCGATGAAGACGGACTCGATGACCACGGGCGGGGCCTGCGGGTTGGGCTTGAGCCGGGCGGGGTCCACCCAGGCCAGGCCCTTGATCGTCGGGAACCACAGGCGGCCGTCGCGCGCGCGAAAGGCGCCGGGCTGCGACCCCACCACGCATTCGCGCGTGGGCAGGCCGTCGGCCTTCTCGAACACGCGCACGACCAGGTTCGAGCCCAGCCCCTCCGCCAGGTCGTTCAGGGACTTCTTGCCCACCCGCATCAGGCCGGCGTTCGAGCCGATCCACAGCCAGCCGTCGCCGTCCTCGACGAGGTGGCCGATGCTGTTGCTGACGAGCCCCTGGCGGGTGGTGAAGCGGGTCCACCGGCCGCGGTGAAAGCGGCCCAGCCCGCGGCTGACCGTGCCCACCCACAGGACTCCCTCCACGTCCAGATGCAGCGAGGAGATCTCGTCGCCCGGCAGTCCGCCTTCGCTGGCGCGGATCGCCGTGAACTGCCCGTCGTGAAACCGGTTCAGCCCGGCATCGCCCGTGCCCACCCACAGGCCGCCTTCGCCGTCGTCGATGACCGCCCGCACGTCGTCCGACGACAATCCCTGGCGCTGGCGATACACCGACCACCGCCGGTCTTCGAGCCTGAACAAGCCTTCCTTGGAGCCCAGCCAGAGCCGGCCGCGGCGATCCTGGTGGAGGGCCAGCACCACCGGGATGAAGGCCTGCGGAATGGAGGTTCGCTGGAAGCGGCCGTCTTCATATTGGTAAAGGCCGCCCCAGGTGCCCGCCCACACCCGGCCCTGGGCGTCCGCGAGAATGCCCCACACCGAGGCGTTCATCAGGCCCTCGGCCGGCCCGTGCCATTTGAACTCGCCGTTCTTCCACAAGGCCGCGCCGTTGGCCGCGGCGCCGAACTCGTTGAACCCGATCCACAGGCCGCCTTCCTTGTCCTCGCACACGGATTGCACGGTGCGCCCGGCGGTCGGCTCGAGCAGGCTGAAGGCCTGCGGCTTCACCTGGTTGAGGCCGCCGCCGTCGGTCCCCACCCAGATGGCCCCTTCGCTGTCCAGGCACAGCGACAGCACCGAGTTGTGTGAAAGGCCGTTCGTGGTCGAGAGACAGGCGGCGCCGCCCTGGGCGTCGAACCAGAACACGCCCGCGCCGAGCGTGCCGACCACGAGGTTGCCGTGGCGGTCCTCGCAGAGCGCGGAGACCTGGGCGGCGCCCCACGGGTAGCGGCCCAGGTCGCGCTCCAGGCGGTTGGTGGTCCAGCGCTGGACGCTCCGGCCGGCCAGCCGCCAGTAGCCGCCGCCGCCGCGGCTGGCCAGCAGGCCGTCCAGGTTGGCGACCGACAACGTCTGCTCTATGGGCGGCTGGCCCCCGGAGAGCGTCTGCCCGGGACGCAGCCCGAAAAGCGCCCCGTCCGTGCCCACCCAGAGCAGGCCCGAGTCTTCCATGATCATGAACCGACGGTTGCTCGGCCCGAGCTGGTAGGCGTTGGTGGCGCCGTTCTGGTAGCGCCACAACTGGCCGTCGGCAAAATAGAACCACACCCCCCCGGCGGGATCCTCGCAGGCGGCGGCCATCCGGCTCCCCCGCCCGATGCCCAGGCCGGTCGCCCGGCCCTCGTGCGCCATGGCCACGCCGGCGTTCTCCGTTCCGATCCAGAGCCGGCGGCGGCTGTCCTCGAAGAGATGAAAAACCCGGCTGCTCACCAGGCCCGGCGTGTTGACCTCGTCGAACACCGTGAACTGCAGCCCGTCGAACCGCGCCAGCCCGTTCAACGTGCCCAGCCAAAGATATCCATCCCGCGTCTGGGCGATGCTGATGACCGAGTTCTGCGGCAGGCCGTCGTCGTTCTCCCACGTCTGCACGCGGTAGCGGATCTCGCCCCGCTGAAACGCCGCCGGCGCCGCCGGCAGGCCGGACCCCGCGCAAAGCAGCAGCCCCGCGACGGTCAGGATCCAGCGATGAAGCGGCATATTGGCGATCGGGCCGGAATCCCGCCCGCACGGCGCGGAGGGGCCCGGCGCCCCGCCACTCTGCCCGCCCGGCCCCGTTCGCGCAAGCCTGCGTCGTGAATCCGCGTCGAGCGCTCGATCGTCTCCAGGGCGAAGCGGCGGCAGTCCTTGCCGAACGCGCAGCCGGGCGACGGTTCGCGAGGACTCCGCCAGGTTTTGAAAAGCGCCGCGGAAGCGGCGCACTCCACGACGCTCGCGCGCGGAAGGACACGCGGAGAGAGACGGGGCTCGCGAGGCGCACGCCCGCCCGGCGAATTTTGGTTTATTCAGCTCCACGCTTCTGCTTGAATCGGCTTTTCAATGAAACTGTTGCTGATCGGTTCGGGAGGACGCGAGCACGCGCTGGCGTGGAAGCTGGCGCAGTCGCCGAAGCTGACGCGGATGTGGTGTGCGCCGGGCAACGCCGGCATCGCCGGGGAACGGCTGGCCGGCAATGGCGCCGCGGTCGAGTGCGCGCCGCTCGGCGCCGAAGACCTGCCCGGCTTGCTCAAGTTCGCGCAGGAGCAGCGGCCCGACCTGACGGTGGTGGGCCCGGACAACCCGCTGGCGCTGGGGATCGTCGATCTCTTCCAGCAGCACGGCCTGCCGATCTGGGGGCCCAACCGCCGGGCCGCCCAGTTCGAGTCCTCCAAGGTGTTCGCCCAGGAGTTCATGGAGAAATACGGCATCCCCACCGCGCGGGCCGGCGCGTTCACCGTCCCGGCCGAAGCCTCGCGCTTCGCCGCCAGCCTGGGCGGGCGCTGCGCGGTGAAGGCCGACGGCCTGGCCCTGGGCAAGGGCGTGATCATCTGCAAGGACATGGCCCAGGCGGACGCGGCCATCGACGAGATCATGGTGAAGGAGGCCTTCGGGGCGGCCGGCCGGAAGCTGGTCATTCAGGAGCTGCTCGAAGGCACGGAGATTTCGCTGCATGTGCTGTGCGACGGGAAGTCGGCGCGGCTCTTCCCGACCTCGCAGGATCACAAGCGGGCCCTGGACGGCGACGCCGGACCGAACACGGGGGGCATGGGCACATACTCGCCCACGCCGTTCCTGACCGACACGCATTTGGGCATGGCCTACAACGACATCGTGGCGCCGTGGCTCAAAGGCTGCGCCGCCGAGGGCATCGACTTCCGGGGCGTCCTCTATCCCGGGCTCATGCTCACCGCGCAGGGGCCCAAGGTGCTCGAATTCAATGCGCGGTTCGGCGATCCCGAAACCCAGGTGTACCTGGCGCGGCTCGAAAACGACTTGGTCGAGCTGCTGCTGGCCTGCGTCGAGGGCACGCTCGACCGGCACACCCTGAGCTGGAAACCGGCGGCGGCCGTCTGCGTGGTCATGGCCTCGGGCGGTTACCCCGGCAGCTACGCCAAGGGCAAACCCATCAGCGGGCTGGACGAAGCCAACGCGCTGCCCGACACCAAGGTCTTCCATGCCGGCACCGCCCGGGCCGGCAACCAGGTCGTCACCAGCGGCGGGCGCGTGCTGGGAGTGACGGCGCTCGGGCGCAACCTGAAGGATGCCCAGGCCGCCGCCTACCGGGCCGTGGAGCGCATTCGTTTCGAGGGCGCCCAGTTCCGCCGCGACATCGCCTCGAAGGCGCTCAAATAGGCGCCGTTCTTCAACCCGACGCCCGAAAAGCCCAGAGCACATGCCGACGACCGACGCGCAGGGGCTGCCAGCACCGGAATACTACAACTTTGCCGCGGACGCGCTCGATCGCTGGGCGCGGCTGCGGCCCGAAGCCGACGCGCTCTGGTGGGTGTGCGGGACCACCGGGCAGGAACGCAAATACAGTTGGCGCGACCTGGCCCGCTTGAGCCGCCAGGCGGCGGACCTCTTCCGCGCGCGCGGGCTGCAACCCGGCGACCGTGCGCTGATCATGCTGCCGCGCCTGCCCGAGTGGTGGATCGCCATGCTCGGCTTGATCCGGCTCGGGGCCGTGCCGGTCCCGGCCACCCTCCTGCTCACGCCGCGCGAACTGGCCTACCGCCTCGAGACCGCGCAAGTCCGCGCCGTGCTCACCTGCCCCGAGGGCGTCTCCAAGCTCGAGGGGTTCGACGGGCCGCGCTGGGTGGTGGGAGAAGCCCCCGCCGGCTGGGAGGAGTTCGGCCGGGCCCTCGCCGCGGCGCGGGCCGACGCGCAATTCGGCCGCACCCGGGCCGACGATCCCGGCATCCTCTATTTCACCAGCGCCACCACCGGCGAGCCGAAGATGGTGCTGCACACGCAGGCCAGCTACGGCCTGGGCCATCGCGTCACCGGGGCGCTCTGGCTGGACCTGAAGCCGGGGGACGTGCACTGGAACATCTCGGACCTGGGCTGGGGCAAGGCGGCCTGGTCCAGCTTTTTCGGCCCCTGGCAGATGGGGGCCTGCGTGTTCGCGCTGGACGCCCGCGCCCGGTTCGATCCGGTCCAGACCCTCCACACCCTGGCGCACTTTCCCATCACCACGTGGTGCGCGCCGCCCACCGCCCTGCGGCTGATCGTGCGCGAGCGCCTCGACCGCTGGCGCTTCCCCCATCTGCGCCATTGCGTGACGGCCGGCGAGCCGCTCAACCCGGAAGTGCTCAAGCTCTGGCGCGAAGCCACCGGCCTGACCCTCTGCGAAGGCTACGGCCAGACCGAAACGGTCGTGCTCATCGCCAACTGCGTCTCGCGCGGACGCCCCGTCCAGCCCGGCTCGATGGGCGAGCCCGTGCCCGGAGCGGAGGTGGTCGTGCTCGACGAATCCCTTCGGGAAGCGCCTCCCGGCCACGAGGGCGAGATCGCCCTGCGCGTCCGGCCCCGGCGGCCGCTCGGGCTCTTCCGCGAATACTGGCTGAACCCGGCCGAAACCGCGCGGCAGTTCCGAGGCGACTATTACATGACCGGCGACCGCGCCGTGCGCGCCGAGGATGGCTACTTCTGGTTCGTGGGGCGCGCCGACGACGTCATCAAGAGCGCGGGCTACCGGATCGGCCCCTTCGAAGTGGAAAGCGCCCTCATCGAACATCCCGCCGTGCTGGACGCCGCCGTGGTCGGCAAACCCGACGAGGTGCGCGGCCACATCGTCAAGGCGTTTGTGGTGCTGCGGCCCGGGCGCGAGCCCGACGACCACCTGCGCCACGAATTGCAGCAGCACTGCAAACGCGTCGCCGCCGTCTATAAGTACCCGCGCGAGATCGAATTCGTCGCCGACCTGCCCAAGACCGTCAGCGGCAAGACCCGCCGGGTGGAACTCCGCGCCCGGGCCGCGGGTGGCGCCCGCTGACAAGGGCGGGCTAGCGCTCGTTGGTGCGCGGGGCCGGACGCGGCAGCGGGAGGGTGTCGCCCCCGGCCGGCCGGGGCTTTTCGTAGATGCCCGGTCCCAGCTTGCGCAGCGGGTCGGCGGTTTTGTGGGCGTGCCAGATGCGGTAGCCCAGCACCGAAAGCAACACCAGCAGGGACATCGCCAGCGCCGCCGCCAGAATCCGCCAGTCGATCCGCGACAGGTAGAGCATCAGGAGATCCAGCGGGCTCTTGGCCGGCTTGCCCAGCGCCGGCGGCTCGGAGAATTTGTCCGTCTGGCCCAGTTCGGCGTTCAAGTCCGCCATCAGCCGCGCCACGTCCAGCTTGAGCAGCCCGGCGTAGGTGCGCACGAAACCCCGGATGTACACCGGGGCCACGAACGGCTCGTAATCCCCCGCCTCGAGCGCGCGGATGTGATCGGTGCGAATCTTGGTGATCTCGGCGACCTGGTGGACGTCGAGCTTCATGGCCTCGCGGGCCTGGCGCAGTTGATCGGCAACCGTCGGCATGACGGCGCTCATCTAGCGCCAAAGCCCCCCCTTTGGCAATCCCGGAATCCGCGTGAATCCGCGCCTCACCTCAGTGGACAAGGCGGCGGCAGGCATTTTTCAATGCGCAGCCGGCCGGCCACGCGGGGAATGCGCAGATTCAGGAATTCAAGGCTCGCTTGCAGCCTGTCGCACCCACGACTACTATCCGTCCTTGCATGAGCCAAGTCCGCCTCAGCCGACGGAAGTTTGCGGCCCTCCTCGGGGCGTCGCTGCCGGCAGCCGGCGTTTTCGCCGTCGGCGCCGCGTCCACGATATCCGGGGCAACCGCTCTGCCTCCCGTCCGGGCGGTCACTCGGGGCCCGCGCTTTCACTGGAGGGGTTATTACGACAAGCAGTTGTTCAGCCCCACGGACCGCTTTCTGCTGGCCAACGAGGTGGATTTCGAGCACCGCTCGCCCCGGCCGGGGGACGCGATCCGGGTGGGTCCGGAGCCTGGGTGGCCATCGACTCGCCCCACGACGGCCATGGCCGGCAGGTCCACGTGATCGACATTCGGGGGCAGACCCGGAGCTGATCCTTCACCCGATGCCCCACACCGGCCCCGTAAAAACATGACCCTCGTCGAGATCATGGCGCTGGCCGGGGCCGGGGCGGCTGCGGGAATGGTCA
>JAKLEJ010000083.1 GCA_022711695.1 Verrucomicrobiota bacterium
GACCGGGCAGCCGCTCAGGTCGGAGGCGCGCCCTTCAAGGATCACCGCGCAGAGCGGCGAAGCCCCGGCCAGGCGGCGGGCCTGTCTGAAGAGACGTCCGTCCACGATCGACGCGGCGAAGTCCGAAACGGTCTTGCGCTCGATGAGGCACTCGTCATCCACCTGGTAATCCCCCACGGGCAGGCGGGAGACGATGGCTTCAACCTCAGGCATTCGCTGCAACGCCGCCAGCACCGTCTCCGCCGGCTCACGATCGTCCACCACCACACGGATGGGCCGCGCCGGCGCGGCCGGCGCGGCGGCGTCTTCGTCGGAGGCCATGGCCCGATCAAGCGCCGATCGCCGGGGCTTGTCGATGCCAAATTGGCGGGCACGGCGGGTTGACCCGGGGGCAAGGGCCAAGGATACTCGGCGCCCATGCAGCCTGTGAAGATGCTGGCGCTGTTTGCGGCGCTCCTCCTCGGCCTCCTGCAAAACAGCGGAGCGCAAGTGACGAATGCCGTCCCGGCGCGGCTGGAAGCCGGCATGGTCGTGAACGAAGCCAGCCACGGCAACCCCGAGGCCATGGTGGACGAACCGCCAACCGCCCGCCCCCCCGCCGGGTCGCCCACCAACGCCTGGGCCACCGACTGGCGGCACGTAAACGAGTATCCCATCAGCGCCTACCTGGACCTGGGAACGAACCGGGCGCTGGCAGCGCTGTGGATCTTCGACACCTACGATCACGGAGAACTGGTCGTTTCCGCCGGGGCGCCAGGCAATTGGCAAACGGTTCTGTCTCACGACACCCGGGACTACATGCGCTGGACCCGCCTGCCGCTGGACCGGGCCACCCGCTATCTGCGGCTGACCCGGACAAAGCCCGGGACCCAGTTTGCCGAGATCGCCCTGGATGAATACACGCCGGAGGGATGGCAGGCATTCGAGGCAAACCGGGCGGCCGCGGCGCGGCGTAAGGCCGAGCGCGACGCCGCGCTGCGCCAGGCGCAGGAGGAACTGGCGCGGCGCCCGGTGTTCGAGATCGCCCCGTTTGGGCGAGTCCAGCTCGTGGACGAGGTGGAATGCGGCGCCGTCGAGCCCGGCCACGGATTTCGCCAGAGCCCGGAGGGCGCCAGCCAGGTGACGAACATCCTGGGGCGCCCCTGCCGGGTGTTGAGGGCAGCCCGGAACGAAGCCAGTTTCATGGCCTTCCGGCTGGGGCAATGGAAGCTGCTCAAGCCCGGGGGGCACTATGTGCTGGCGGTCGATTACCCGGAGGACCAGCCGCGCAGCCTGATGGTGATGAACGGAGGCAACGAAACCTCCCGCGGGTTCCACACGGGAACCACGGTGGGCGACGCGCTTCATTCCAAGTATGTGAACAGCAACCCCGAGTCGCTGCGGGTTCCCTTGTCCGGCCGCTTTGAAACCTGGACCCACTATTTCAACCTGCACGACCGGTTTCCGGACCTGGGTTTTCTGCGCGGCCCCAAGCCCCGCAAACTGGCGGCCGAGGACGGATTCGACGTGGCGATCGCCCAGTTCTCGCAGCGGAACGACCCGACTTCCGCGGGAGCGGCGGCGGCACGCATCCGCCTGTTCGAGGTCCTGGAGCCGTCGCACCTGGTCCAACCGCTGGCGCTGCCGCCGGCGCCCCTGCCCCGCCGCCACCTCTTCTGGCGCGAGGAAATGGCCGACGGCGTCATCGAGAGCGATCGGGCCGCCGAACGCGGGGTTCGAGAGCGGCTGGACTGGTATCGCTACAAAGCCAACCAGATGCGGTTCCTGGGCATGAACACCTTCAGCAAAGACCTGCTGGAGTTCGGGGCCTGCCAGCATTGGGATCCCACCCCCTACGGCGGCAACGCCTGGGTGCATTTCGCCTCGGGCCAGAAGGACCTGTGGGCGCAGATTGTCGGCCTGATGGGCGAAGCCGGCTTTGGAGTGCTGCCCTACTACGAATACGCCGGCAGCAAGGGCGAACGCGGGCTGGGCTACCAGCGCCGCTGCAAGCCGCTCACGCGCGACGACGCCTACACCCACATCTCGTGGATCGAATCCGCCAACGCCGACATCACCGACCCGGACACCGCGGCGGACCTGGGCAAGATGCTGGACCTGACCGTGGTTCGTCTGCGCGACCGCGCGCGGTTCGAGGGCATCTGGCTGCGGCCGCGCTCGCAGTGGCCCATGAGCTTCTCCGACGCGGCCCGCGAGCGCTTTGCCCGCGAAGCCAACGGCGGCAAGAGCATTTCGCGGGCGGACTTGATCGCCGACGCGGCGCTGCGGGAGCGCTACGAGGGGTGGTGGTTCGGAAAGAGGCGCGAGTTCCTCCTGGCCATGCGCGACCGGCTCCGGACGAACGGGCTGCCCAACGCCCTGGTGCTGTTCACCGCCGAGGCCGGCGAGCCCGGGCCCACGTTCCCCACCTGGGAAAAACGCCTGGTCACCGACGACCCGGCCTCCTGGGCGCAGGTGCTGGCCGCGCCCGAGCAACTCGTGAACGGCAAGCTCGTGATACCGATCGGCCTGGACCGGGTGGTCCGCGAGAGGCTCTACCTCGAAGCGCTTCAGGCAGCCTCGCTGAATTGGGGCAACTGGGAGGTTCACCACGCCAACCCGCCCGCCGACCCCCGGCGGTACCGGGACGCCAGCGGCGTGCTGCTGACGCATGCGATCAACCGGCGCTACACCGCGATTTCGCCCGAGACCTTCGACGCCTTTCGCGGTCCGTCGGGCCTGGCGGTCGTCCGGCACTACGCGCTCAACGAACACATGATGTTCGATGCCCGGGACCAGGACTTGCTGGGATACTTCGTGGCGGATATCGAGCGAGCGGGACCGTATTGCATGATGGCCGAAGCCCTGGCGGTGGCCCACGGAGATCCGACGCATATCGGCTACCTGAGCGGCGGCAACTTTGGGCGCGGTTTCCCCCGGCCGGCGCGGCAGTTCAACGCCCATTTCCTGGCATTGCCGGCTTTGCCTGGCCAGCGCCTGCGCGACGCCTGCGACGACGCGGAAGTGGCGGTGCGCGCCATTCCGACTCCCAGCCACGGCCTCTGGCTGGCGGTGGTGAACACCGGCCTGCTTCCCAAGAAGGCCCTCTCGATGCGACCGCCGCGCCAGGGCCGCGTGATCGACGCCGTTTCCGGCGAAACGCTGGAGCCCGCCGGAGGGGGTCTGAGGCTGGCTCTGGAGCCCTGCCAATTGCGCGCCCTGCGGGTGCTGCCTCCAGACCCGGGGCGGTAAACGCGCCTCCCCGGCTCGCCCGACTGGCGCGCACGCACGCCCTACGGCTTCGAGGCGGTTGCCGGACGGACGTGGAAGCCCAGTTCAGGGGGCGTCTTGCGGGTGATGCCAAAGACGAACCGCTGGCCCTCGAAAAAACGCTCGCGCATCTCGAAATTCTCGAAGGCGATGCCGCCGGGGATGGGCCGGCGCGACATCCAGTAGGTGTATCGTCCATTGACTGCCACCTGCAAATCCGCGCGCCACGTTCCAGCGGGTTTCCTCCAATACTGTGTCACGGGCATGCCGGCGTAGCGCCAATGCGGCAGGCCCGGAAACGGCTCCACGGCGGACGGATCGACCTCGTCGGTGGTCACCGCTGCGATGACCTCTCCGGCTTTGGAGCGATGGAGCCTTTCCACTGCAAAGACCCGATGCGGCGCAAAATCCGCCTGCCGGTAATCGGGGTAAAGGCGCAGGCTGCTCACGACCTCGCCGCCGAGCCAGAGCAAACGCGTCCGCGCCTTGTTGCCCATGGTGGCGCTCAAAATGCAGCAGTCGATGGGCGCGCTGTCCGGGAGCGAATGGAGGACCAGCTCGAGCTCATCGGGCCGCTCGCTGTGCTGCCGCAGCCAGAGCGAGACCGCGGCGCCGTTGTCGAATCGCTCGACCGCGATCTCGACGCTCAACTGCCAGCCGCCCGAATCGAGGCGGGCAAGCTCGCCCGGAGCAAAGGCGGCCGCCGACTCGCCTGCCGGGGCTTGCGCCCACATTCGTTTTCCGGCCACCCCGTCCAGCGCGCTGCGCTCCAGTTCGCTGAAGCCGCGGCGGCCTGCGACCACCGGTTCCACCGCAATGAAGTTGACGAGATCCAGACCGCCATTGGTCAGGACCGGGTAGTGGAGGCGGATCAGTCCGCGCGGGCCGTCGGGCGGGTTCTTGCCGACAGGAAGCCCCCAGATCAGACCGCCGCGGATTCCCCACAGCGGCCGGTTCGTGCTCAGGCCCGCCCGGACCCACTCGGGGGCGGGAGGCGGCTCGTTCGGGGGGCGAACGGCGGCCGTGCCGCTGCTTAGAAAACCCAAGGCCGCCAGCACGCAAAGAACTCCCCGCCGCCAGAACAGTCCCAGGCCAGAAATGGCGGGAAATCGAGCGCAGGATTGCCCGCGGCGCTTCATTCAGGCAGTTCCGATTCAGCGCATGGCGGCGCAGGCCCGGCGCACGTATTCCTCATAGGCCCACTGGCCGCTGCTTCCTGTCTGCCGGGCGACCACAAGGTCCAGGCTCGGGACGAAGGCCACGATCTGTCCGCCGGAGCCGGGTTTGGAGCGGGTGTCGGGCGGAAGGCCCGCGCCGCTGCGGCCTTCCTCGCCGGTCAGCCGCGAGGGTAATTCCCAACCGTGCGAGAAGACCTGGGCGTTGATCCTGAATCGCATTTCCGGCCCCTGGACTTTGTGAGTGGGCGCGGCGGTTTCCTCGACGAACCACTGGGGAACGACCTGCCGGTCGCCCCAGCGGCCGCCGCGCATCATGCAGTAGGCGATGCGCGCCAGGTCCCGCGCCGACATGCCCAGGCCATGCGACGGATGCCGGCCGCATTTGTCCCCGCCCTCGTAAAACTGAAACCACCAGTGTTCGATGCCCAGGGGTCGAAACAACGCCTCGATGGCGAACTGGTCATAGGGCTTGCCGGTGACCGTTTCGCAAACCAGCGCGGCGTGAGCCAGGGCGTGCGTCGAGTAGCCGCAGGCGGTCCCGGGATCGAACGCCAGGCGGGCCGTGCGCGGGTCGCCCGTGTGCCCCAGGATGTATTCCCAGGCGCCGTCGTTGGGGGCGCCGGTGGCCTCCGGACACAAGCCGGAGGTGTGGTTGAGCAGTTGCCGCACGGTGATGTTGGTTTTGCGGGGATCGCTCAAGGGCTGGGCCCAGGGGATGAAATCGAATGCGCGATCGTCGAACGACATCTTGCGGGGGGTTCGTCCCTG
Organism: Verrucomicrobiota bacterium; assembly: GCA_022711695.1. GTDB lineage: Bacteria > Verrucomicrobiota > Verrucomicrobiia > Limisphaerales > JACRJZ01 > JACRJZ01. The sequence continues at coordinate 5,196 of JAKLEJ010000083.1, forward strand.
CCGGCTCTGCTCGGAAGCGATCCCCAGCACGGTGGCGCACACCGCCTTGGAAACGGAGGCGACGCGGCGGGCGTCGGTTTTGGCGCTGTTGCCGCGCTCGACCTCGAGCACCACCCATCCGCGCCGGACCACCACTGCGGCGAAATTGCGGTCGTCGGACTCGAGCAGCCACTGGCGCAACGCCGCCAACCGGTCGGGGTCGGCGCCGGCCACCTGGCGAATGTCCTCGGGCTTTTCGAGCTTGCGCCAGCCGCCCTGCGACTCGGGAGGCGGGAAGTAAGCCGCCTCGGCGGCGCGGGCGGTTGCCGCCGCCAACGCGGGGCCGAGAAGCAAACACAGCCAGAGCCGCCGCAGCCCCGCCGCAAACAGAGGATCAGAGGACCAGTTCATCGCCGTGCATGGGTTTGCGGGCCTTGAGGCCGTGCCGTTCCTCGATGAGCCGGGCCAGCGGCTCGCGCCCCTTGGCTTCGCCGTGAGTCAGGATCACCTCGGGCTCGCATCGCGCCAGGGGCTCGAACCACCGCAGCAGATCGCTTTGCCCCGCGTGCGCGCTGAACCCGCCCAGCGTGTGAACGCGGGCTTTGACGGCGATCTTCTCGCCCATGATGTTCACCTGGCTGGCGCCTTCGACCAACTGCCGCCCGAGCGTCCCCTCTCCCTGAAATCCAACGATGATCACGGTGGTCTCGGGCTTCCACAGGTTTTGCTTGAAGTGATGCAGAATGCGGCCGGCGGTGCACATGCCCGCCCCCGCCAGGATCATGCACGGCCCGGGACAGTTGTTCAGCGCCTTGGAATCGTCGGCCGTGGGGCTGGCCCGGACCGTGTCCAGATCCTCCAGCAGCGGGCGCTGCCGCTGCATCTGCTGAAAATCCTCGTCGAACAGGTCGAGGTGTTTGAGATAGATGCGGCTGGCCTCGAGGGCCATCGGGCTGTCCACGTGGATGGGGAACTTCGGAATGGCCTTGTTCCGGAACATGACCGCCAGGAGGTAGAGGAGCAACTGAGCGCGCCCGACCGCGAAGGTGGGCACGAGAATCTTGCCTTTGCGCTCGACGGCCTCGCGGACGATGCGCTCGAACTCGAGGACCGTGTCCGCCAGCGGCTTGTGATCGCGGTCGCCGTAGGTGGACTCGAGCATCACGGCGTCGGCCTTGTGAAAGCCCACGGCGTCCTTGAGAATCGGCGCGCCCCGGGGGCCGAGATCGCCGGAAAAGGCCAGACAGCGGTGCTCGCCGTTGCGGTCGATGCGCAACTGAATGCTTGCCGACCCCAGAAGATGGCCCGCCTCGACGAACCGCGCGTGCACGTCCGGCGCCACCTGCACAGGCCGGTCGTAGGGCGTCTGCCGGAAGAGGGACACGGTTTTCTCGACGTCGGCCGCGCCGTAGAGAGGCGCCAGCGGGGGTTCATCGGCCCGCTGCCGCTTCCGGTTGAGGCGCTCGATGTCCTGGGCCTGCACCTTGGCGGAATCGCGCAGAATGAGCGCGGTCAGTTCGCTGGTGGCCTCGGTGCAATAGATGGGCCCGGAGTAACCCGCCCGGGTCAGCAGCGGCAGGCGCCCGCAGTGATCGAGATGCGCATGAGTGACCAACACGGCGTCCAGCCGGGTCACGTCCAGACTCTCCGGCAGGCGGTTGAACTCCGCCTTGTGCTCGCCGCCCTGGAACATGCCGAAATCCACCAGCACCCGCGAACGCGGCGTTTCGACCAGGTAGGCCGAGCCGGTCACCTCTCCCGCGGCTCCATGGAATTGGATGCGAATCATGTCGATGCCTTGCGTTTTGTATTGCGGCCCGATTGCCAGGCGATGTTAGGCGCCGGCTGTCGGCTCGGTCAATCTGCGATTGCCGCTAAATCCTCGTCGAACGTCTCTGGGGCCAGGCGGCGATAATCCTGACGGAATGCGCGGCCGGCTGAGGCCGCATGGGATGCGCGGATTCCGCCCGTGCTGTCGGGGTTGCGGCGGCCCGCGGGCTCGTGTAGGCTGGCGGGCCATGATTAATTGGGTTGGACTGCGACCCGGCCTGCGCGGCCCGGGGTGGAGCTGAACGCTCGCGCCATGGCTTTCTCGTTCGTATTTCTCGGCTCGGGCACCTCGCAGGGAGTGCCGCTGATCGGCTGCGAGTACCCGGCGGCGTTCCTCGCCAACCCCAGGAACCACCGCACGCGCCCGTCCATCCATGTGGCGACGGACCAAGTCAGCCTGGTGGTCGATACCTCGCCGGAGTTCCGGTTGCAGATGCTGCGCGAGGGAATTCGGCGTCTGGACGCCGTGCTGGTCACTCACGGCCACGCCGACCATATCATGGGGATGGACGACTGCCGACGCTTCTGCGAAATGGAGGGCGGCCGGCCGCTGCCGGTCCATGGCAGTCCCGCCACGATCGAGGTTCTCAAGCGCGTGTTCGCGTATGCCTTTCACGGCGGCGCCATTCCCAAGGGCTACTTTCATCCCAAGCCGCAGGCGATCGAGGGGCCCTTCCAGGTGGGCGATCTGGAGGTGACCCCGCTGGAGCTGCCGCATGGCCGCCTGACTTCGACCGGCTTTCTGTTCTCGCAGCACGGCCGCAAGCGGCTGGCCTACCTGAGCGACGCCAAGAGCGTGCCCAGCGCGGCGATCGAGACCCTCCGCGGCGTCGAGGTGGCGGTGCTGGACGCCCTTCGCCCCCAGCCCCACCCCACGCACATGTGCCTGGAGGAGGCGCTGGCGGCGGCGCGCGCGATCGGGGCGCGGCGCACCTATTTCACCCACCTGACCCACGATTACGATCATGACCGCAGCCAGGCGGCCCTGCCCGCGGGCATCTGGCTGGCCTACGACGGCCTGCGGGTGACGATCGACCCGAACAATTCACCCTCACTCGAATGAAATCGGCAACCCTGATCGCCCTGGCGGCGGCCCTGGCGCTGACACTGACCCCCGGCGCCGAAAGTCTCGCGGCCGAAAGCGGCAACCTGGTGATGGTGGTCTATAACAAGCGGCTGTCCGCCTCGAAGGAGGTGGCCGCTCACTACGCGCGGGTGCGGCGGGTCCCCGACAGCCAGGTGGTGGGATTCGATCTCACGCTGGAGGAGACCATGACCCGGGCCGAATTCCAAAGCCGGCTGCAGCGGCCGCTGTTCGATTACCTGAGGTTGCTGGGGCTGTTTCAGCCGGCGCCCAACCGGGGAAGCTCAACCAACACCCCGGCCGGCGGCGCGCTGGCTGGGGCGAGCGTGCGCTACCTGGTGCTGTGCCACGGCGTCCCCCTGAAGATCCAGGCGGACTCCTCCCTGGTGGAAGCGGAAGCCACGAACCTCCCGCCGGCCCTGCGCCGCAACGACGCGGCGGTGGACAGCGAACTGACCTGGCTGCCGGCAAGCCGCGAAAAAGCCACGCTGGCCGGTCCGGCGCTCAATCCCTTCTACGGGGCCACGAACCTGGCGGCGATGCACCCGACCAACAATCTCCTGCTGGTCAGCCGCCTGGACGGCCCCACGCCGGAAATCGCGCGGGGCCTGGTGGACAAAGCGATGCAAGCCGAGGCCAATGGGCTGTGGGGACGGGCTTACTTCGACCTGCGCGGGCTGACCAACGGGGAATACGCGGCTGGAGACCAGATGCTGCGCAGCGCGGCGATGGCGGCGGCGAAGATGGGCTTCGAGACAGTGGCGGACGAGTCCCCGCAGCCCCTGCCGCCCGAGTTTCCTTTCAGCCAGGCGGCGCTCTACGCCGGCTGGTATGACAACCACGTGTCCGGACCCCTGGCGCGTCCGCAGGCCGAGTTCATGCCGGGGGCCTTCGCCTATCATCTGCACTCCTACAGCGCGGCGACGCTGCGGAGCGCCACCCGCAACTGGGCCGGGCCGCTTCTGGCCCGGGGCGCCGCGGCCACGGTGGGCTACGTGGAGGAGCCCTATCTTCAGTTCACCTCGGACACGGCCCTGCTGATCGGCCTGCTGCTGCACCGCGGGGCCAGCTTCGGCGAGGCCGCCTGGGCCGCGGAGCGGACTCTCTCCTGGCAAACCACCGTGGTGGGCGACCCGCTTTACCGCCCTTGCGCCACACCGCTCCAGATTCTCCACGCCCGCCTGGAACAGGCCGCCAACCCGCTGGTCGAGTGGTCGCACCTGCTGGTGGTGAACCGCAATCTCCTTCTGGGCGCGACGCCCGCCGAGATGATCAGCTACCTCGCCCAGATCCCGGCCACGGAGAAAAGCGCCGTTTTGACCGAGAAGCTGGGCGACCTTCAGCGCCAGACCAATGGCGTTTCCGAAGCGCTGGGCAGCTACCGCAACGCGCTCGACCGGAAACCCTCCCCCCAGCAAGCCGTCCGGCTCCTGGTGACGGTGGCCGAGATGAGCACCGCCGCGGGCCGGGACACGGAGGCCGCAGCCGCCTGGAAACGACTGCTGCTGGAGCATCCCGACCATCCCGTCCCGCCTCAAAGCTGGCCGCGCATCAGGGCCGCAGCCGAGAAGGCCGGCGACGCCGACCTGATTTCGCGTTGCGAGGCCGGCCTGAAAGACCGTGGCGCGCCGGGCTCGCCCCCGACCAACGCCCCGGCGAAGGGGCCGGCAGGGACGTAAGGCCGGGCTTGCCATGAGGCGGCAACCCTCCGTAAAACAGTGGCCATGCAACCGGAGCATCCATTCCGCATTGGCGTCCTGGGTTCGGGCAAAGGCTCGAACTTCGTCGCCATCGCCGAAGCCATCGCCGCCGGAACCGTCCGCGCGACGGTGGCGGCGGTCTTCAGCGACGTGGCCGACGCCGGCATTCTGCGGCAGGCGCGCGACCGGGGTCTGCCGGCCGAGCACCTGCCGGCCGGGAAGTTCCGAACGAAGCTGGACGAGGAAGCGGAAGCGCTGTATGTGCGGCGGCTGCGGGAAGCCCGGGTGGACGTGGTGGCGCTGGCCGGATTCATGCGGGTGCTAAAAGGCGATTTTTTGCGTGCATTTCCGCTGCGAATCGTGAATATCCACCCCTCTTTGCTCCCGGCGTTCCCGGGGTTGGAGGCCTGGAAGCAGGCGCTCCAGTACGGCGTGAAGGTGACGGGATGCACCGTGCATTTCGTCGATGAAGGAGTCGATAGCGGCCCCATCATCGGCCAGGAAGCGGTGCCGGTGCTGCCCGGAGACACCGCGGCCAGCCTGCATGAACGGATCCAGCAGGCGGAACGACGGCTCTACCCGGCGGTGGTGGGAGCCCTGGCCGAGGGACGGGTGCGAGTGAGCGGGCGACAGGTCACCGGCCTGTGAGCGCCGCCGGAAGCGAAGGAAACGCAGCGGTTTCATGAGCAACAAACTGAGATTTGGCCTGCCCAAAGGCAGCCTGCAGGACGCCACCATCGAGAAGATGGCCAAGGCGGGATTCAACGTGCAGGTCAGCAGCCGCTCCTACGTGCCCTACGTGGACGACGAGGAGCTGGAAATCCGGCTGATCCGGGCGCAGGAAATCAGCCGCTACGTCGAGCACGGTTACCTGGATTGCGGCATCACCGGCCATGACTGGGTGGTGGAGAACGAGTCGGACGTGCATGAGGTGGGCGAGTTTCTGTTCAGCAAGGCGACGCGGCAGGCGGCG
>JAKLEJ010000084.1 GCA_022711695.1 Verrucomicrobiota bacterium
GCCGATGTCATGCCGTTCCTTGCCGATCAGCACATGGTCCCTGCCCGGGGTCACCCGCCCCGCCTTGTCCGAGCGGAGGATGTCCAGCAGGCTGCGGCCGGGGCTGGGGGCCATTCCCGTCTGTCGCCATTGCAGGCCCGCAAGGTCGATGAAGGTCGGGGCGAAATCGATGAAACTGACATAATCGGACACCGTGCGGCCCGGGGCGCGCAGGCCGCGTTTCCACATGATGGCCAGGGGCAGGCGATTGGAGTGATCGTAAGTCTGGCCCTTGGCGCGCGGGAACGGCATGCCGTTGTCCGAGGTGACCAGGACCAGGGTGTCGTCCAGTTCGCCGCGCTGTTCCAAAAGCTCGAGCATCCGGCCCAGGTGGCGGTCAAAGTGTTCCACCTCGTAAGCGTAATCGAGGAGGTCGTTGCGCACGACCTCGTTGTCCGGCCAGAAGCCTGGCACGCGGTCCACGTCGGCCAGGGTCTTCCCGCCCTTGGCCACCCCTGCTCCGTACTCAAAACCCCGATGAGGCTCGACCGCGCCGTACCAGAAACACCAGGGCTGGCCTCGAGGGGTCGCTTCGAGAAAATCCGCGAAGTTCGCAGCGTAGTCATTGTTGCCGATCCCGCGGGCGGGCGGTTTGGCGGTGCGGCGGTTGAAGGGAAGCCCGGCCATCTGGCGCGGCCGTCCGACGGCGTTGGTGGCCACGCCGGGCGCCCATCCTTTGCAGGTCATTCCCACAAAGTAGCCCCGCTCGCCCAGGCTTTCCGCGTAGGTCTTGAACTCCGGCGGGAAATACGGGATGTGGTTGCAGGCCGCCTTGAGCTGCCACGAATTGCGGCCCGTGAGAATGCAGGCGCGCGAGGGCGCGCACTTGGCGTTGGGAGTGTAGGCGTGAGTAAACAGGATTCCCTGGCTGGCCACGCGGTCGAAGGCCGGTGTTTTGACCCATTTGCAGCCGTAGGCGCCGGCATGGCCGTAGCCCCAGTCGTCGGCAATGGCCAGAAGGAGGTTGGGGCGGGCCGCTTCCGCGGCCGAGGCCCCGAGGGCCAGGCCCCAGAGCATCCAGGCAAATGCGCAGGCTCTCATGTGAACCGGGTCCAGACTAACACCCCGAGAATCGGTGGGCCAACCTAAGAATGTGCCCGGTGTTCGGCGTGGTTGCCCCAGGGAAGCCCCTGGGCTACACTGCCCGCATGACACGAGCGTTTGCGGGGCAATTCCCCGCCTGTCGGCCCCGAAGATTACGGCAGAACCCCGCGTTGCGCCAACTGGTCGCCGAGACCCGGCTGAGCGTCGAGCAGTTGGTGCTGCCGTTGTTCGTCGTGCACGGACGAGGGGTCCGGCGGCCCATCGGGGCCATGCCGGGGGTGGCCCAGCTTTCGATCGATGAATTGGTCAAGGACGCCGGGCGCGCCCATGCCGCCGGTGTGCCCGCGGTGCTGCTCTTCGGGATTCCGCGGGTCAAAGACGCGCGCGCCTCGGAGGCTTACGCTGCCGGCGGGATCGTGCAGCAGGCGGTGCGGCGGTTGAAGAAAGAGATTCCCTCTCTGCTGGTGGTGACGGACGTGTGCCTGTGCGAATACATGGCGCACGGCCATTGCGGCCTGGTCCAGCCGGGCGACCAGACCGGGAGGGTGGACAACGATCCCACCTTGGACCTCCTGGCGCGCTCGGCGCTCAGCCATGCCGAAGCCGGCGCGGATATCGTCGCTCCCAGCGACATGATGGACGGGCGGGTGCAGGCCATCCGCCGCGCCCTGGACAAAAAGGGCTTCTCGGAGATTCCCATCATGTCCTATGCCGCCAAGTATGCGTCGTCCTTTTATGGGCCGTTCCGGGAAGCGGCGGAATCGGCGCCGCACTTCGGGGACCGACGGAGCTACCAGATGAACCCGGCCAACGGCGACGAAGCGTTGCGCGAAGTGGCCCTGGACATCCAGGAAGGCGCCGACATCGTGATGGTCAAGCCGGCGCTGCCCTGCCTGGACATCATCCACCGGGTGAAGCAGACCTTCGGCTACCCCACCGCCGCCTACATGGTCAGCGCGGAATACTCGATGATCAAAGCGGCGGCGGCTAATGGATGGATCAACGAGCAAGGCGTGATGATGGAAACGCACCTGGCCCTGCGCCGGGCCGGGGCCGACATCCTGATCACCTACGCCGCAGCGGACGTCGCCAAATGGGTGCGGGGATAAGGCCGGCCGGCGCCCAACTCGACACGAAGCGCCTTCGCGGGCAAGTCTCCAATCGTTCGCAGCACCCCAGCGGCCCGGACGGCACGGCTGAGGCGCACATGCAGGGTCAGTTGCCGCCCTTGCCCACTCCCATCACGGTGAAGATCAGGTAGGCCACGCCCGCCAGCATGGCCACAATGGCCACAATCAGGAAAAGACGGGCCGCCGTGTTGCTCTTCTTCTCGAAGGCCGGGGCCACCGGGGCGCGCACCGTTTGGTCCAATTCGGTGGGCTTGATCCCCTGAGGCACGACCTGGGTGTGATCGAACACGCGCTTCTGCTGCGCCGCAGGCGGGGTGTCGCCCTCCAGCCGGATTTCCACCTGCCCCAACCGCAGCACCTGGCTGGGCTTGAGCACCGCCTCGCTGATCCGCTCGTTGTTGAGAAAGCTGCCGTTGGTCGAGCCCAGGTCGCGCACCAGCACCTCGCCGCCGCGGAGGATGATCTCGCAGTGGTGGCTGGAGACCGAGGAGTCGGGCACCTGGAAGCTGTTGTCCTCCAAACGACCGATGGTGGTGCGCTCCGCCTTCAGTTCGTGCGTTCTTCCCGTAAGACCTTCGCTTAGGACAACCAGTCTGGGCATATCGATTTCGCGCTCACTCTAGGGGTGCTTCCCCCGTGAAGTCAACCGGATTCAACCGGCTGAATCCGCGCGTCCGTCGCCCTGTCGGGACCACCTCAGGCGTTGTCGAACGCGCAGGGGACTGCGAACGCGCGCGAGGCGGATTCAGATGTCCGGACCCGCCGTTCTCACGACTTCTCGATGAGGGCGCGAAACTCGGAGAAGAGCGACGCCGAATCGTGCGGCCCGGGCGAAGCCTCGGGGTGGTATTGCACACAGAAGATCGGCTTGCCGGTGTGACGCATGCCCTCGACGGTCTGGTCGTTCAGGTTGATGCGGTTGACCTTGATCTCCGAGGGCAGCGAGTCCGAGGCCACGGCGAAACCATGGTTTTGCGAAGTGATCTCGACCCGCCCGGAATCGAGGTCTTTCACCGGCTGGTTGGCCCCGCGGTGCCCGAACTTGAGCTTGAAGGTTTTGCCGCCGAAGGCCAGGCCGAGGATCTGATGTCCCAGGCAAATTCCGAAAATGGGAATGCCGGTCTTGACCAGCTCGGCCACGGCGCGCGCAGCGTAGGGCAGCGCGGCCGGGTCTCCGGGCCCGTTCGAGAGGAAGATGCCGGCGGGTTTGAAGGCCAGCGCCTCGGCCGCGGGCGTAGCCGCGGGAACCACTTGCACCTCGAACCCCTCCTGCCGCAGCCGGCGCAGGATATTGTACTTCATCCCAAAGTCGTAGGCCACGATCGGCAGATCGGCCTTGCGGAGCGGCGCCCGCAGTTGCCGCGGGTCGGCCACGGCCATGCCGCCCCGGGCAATGGCGAAGGCGGCGCTCTGCCGGTCGTCCTCGTCCCAACGGAAGGCGTGTTTGTGGGTCACTTCCTTCACGTAATCGACTCCCACCAGCCCATGCCAGTTCCGGGCCTCCTGCACCGCCTCCTCGTCGGAGACGGGACGGGTGGAAATGAACCCGTTCATCGCGCCGCGCACGCGCAACTTCTTGGTCAGGGCGCGCGTGTCCACTCCCTGGATGCCGGGCAGGCGGTGCTCGCGGAGGTAATCGTCCAGCGAACAATCCGCCCGCCAGTTGCTGACGACGGGCGAAAGCTCCCGCACCACGAAGCCGGCCGCGTGCGGCTGGTAGGACTCGATGTCCACCCGGTTGATGCCGTAGTTGCCGATGTGCGGGTAGGTCATCGTCACGATCTGGCCCTTGTAGGACGGATCGGTCAGGATTTCCTGGTAGCCGGTCATCGAGGTGTTAAAGCACACCTCTCCGCAAGCCGAGGCGGTGGCGCCGAAGGCCTGACCATGGAACACTGTGCCATCTTCGAGGGCGAGGATTGCTTTCATGCAGCCGTCAAGTGGGCGAGATGCTAGGGGCCGGCGCACCGCGGTCAAGTCCGAAGCGGCTCTCAAAACGGACGCCCCGGCATGGGGGCGGCGCCGGGGCGGCCAGGCCGGGGCTGCCGCCACGCCCCATCCGGGCGTGGCTCGCAGAGGCGTTCGCCCTGACCGCGGCTGCGGGAGCGGGGTCCTGTCGCGGGAGCGGCCGACGAAGGCCGGACCGCCCCGAGCCGAGCGATCAAGGGATTCGGGAAGGCGGCTGCGGGAGGGCGCGGCCCGCGCCACCGCAAACCGGACAACCCAATGGCGACGGCGCGGCGGCGCAATCAGGCATGGTGGCCGGCGCAGCCCATGCAGGCCTGGGCCGACTCCATCCGATGCGGGTCCGCCGGATAAGCGGCGCACAAGGCTTCGCCCAGCCCGCGCAATTGCTCGATTTGCTCCGCGCTCATCACGCTGCGATCGAAGGCGTCGCAATCCTCGTCGAGCTTCTGAAACAGCTCCGGAGGAATGGCCTGCTGAGCCATCGGGTAAAGGATGTTGTCCTCCTTCTGAATGTGCCCGAGGAGGAGCGGCACAAACTCGCCTGCGTGCCCGATGACCCGCTCGCGCTCGACGGCGTCCAGGTCCCCGCTGCCCGCGCCCACTTCCGCCAGCGCCCGCACGTGGGTCCGGCCGGCCGTATGCTCGGAGAGCATCACCCCCACCGGGCCATAGTCGCTCGGGAAGCCCTGTTTGTTCAGGGCGACGAAGAGCCGGTCCTCCTCCTTGCCATGGTGGAGTTTGTCGGCAAAGTCGCGGAAGAACGCGGCAAAGCGGGCCACGTCGGTTCGGGGCACGGCCCCGCCGGACTCGAGCCGGCAGACGAGGGTGTCCAGGGCGCCGAGCACCCGCACGATCAGCCGGTGCTCGTTCATCATGTGTTCAATCGACTTGTTCATAGCGTTGCAGTGTCTCTGTCACGCTGAACGTTGCCCGGATGGGCGCGAAGCGCTTTGACGCAAATCAAGACTCCGCAAGATGCGCGGGCAAGGCCGGTCGATCCCTTTGGCCCCGAAGGACCGGCGGTCGAAGGGGCGGCAACGGCGCCTCCGGGCGGCCGCCGGAGACGCAAAGACGGAAACGCGCCGGGCCCGAAGCCGCTATTTCGGCTCCGGACGCATCAGCCGCACGCCGAAGACGCCGCCAGCAAAGGCGCCGGGGTGAGCCTGGAATTTGAGAGTCACGCGGTCCTTGCCCTGGGTGAGCTCGGCGGGCACCGGGTAGGACCGGTCAAAGAACTGCTCGGGTTTGTCTTGCTGGAGACGCTGAGTCGCCAACTTGCGGTCGTCGATCAGCACATCGAACACGCGGTTGCCGCCGTCGCTGCCCCAGTACGTGACAAGCAGTTCCTGGGGTTGACCGGGCTGGACCCTCAACTGCCAGGAGAACCAGCCGCCTTCGGTGGCATGACGCCATTTGCGGCCGCCGAAGTCCCCTGCCCCGGTGCGCTCGCCTTTCAACTGGTGATCGCGCTCGTTCTGCTCCTCGCCCGGGTTCACCGCATCCACGGTTCTGGCCTCGATCAGGCGGCGTTTCTCCATTTCGGCAAGGTACTCGGCTTCGCGGCTCTTCCACTGGTCCGGCGTGAAAGCGTCGAAATAGACCATGTAATGGCGGTTGCCGTGAATGCGGAAGAACGGCTCGAGCGTGAGGGATTGGCCCGAGGCGCCCGGGACGCGGAAGGTCTCCGCGGCGCCGGCGTAGGTGAGGCCTTTGCCAGGGACGGGCTTGAGGCAGGTGGTCAGGTCAGCCGCGGCGGAGACCACGGCTGGGAAGGGTTTGCCGGGCTCGACCTGGGCGGCGAGGACGATCGGTCCGCTCAGAAAAGCCAGGCGGCGCGGGTTATCGCGGAATCCCTCGGCGCGCAGGCTGAACGGCATCGAGAGATCCAGGACATCGCCGTTTTGCCAGACACGGTCGATGACCGTGAAGGCGCCCGGGCGCGCAGCCACGGCCAGGTCGCGGCCGTTGAGTTTGACTCTGGCGCCGTTGACAGCCCACCAGGGGATCCGCAGATGCAGGGCGAAAGGAGCCGGCCGCTCGCAGGAGACGATCAGCCGGGCGCCTTCCTGGTCGGGATAGGCGGTTTCCTGGCGGAGCTTGATCCCTTTGGCTTTCCAGTCCAACTCGGAGGCGATGAAGAGATTCACATAGAGGGCCTGGAGGCCGTCGTGAAAATAGATGCTGTCGCCGTACTTGGCGTGGTTTTCGATGCCGGTGCCGGTGCAGCACCAGAAACAGTCGAGCGGGCCGTTGTAGTTCTTGCGGGAGCCGGAGCGCAGCGGCACGTAGTAGCACATCATGCCGGTGTCCGGATTCTGCGAGCAGAGGATGTGGTTGTAGAGGGCGCGCTCGTAGAAATCGGCGTATTCGGCTTTGGGGTCCCAGCAGAAGAGGTGTCGGGTCAGCTTGAGCATGTTGTAGGTGTTGCAGGTCTCCGTGGTGCTGGGGCCGAACGCGGTCGAGAGCCGCTCCTTGGGGGTGAACATCTCGCCATCGCTGTGCCCGCCGATGACGTAAGACCGTTCCCGGGCGACCACGTCCCAGAAATGAAGGGAGGCGGTTCGGAGAGCCGCATCCCCGGTCAACTCGGTGAGGCGCGCCGCGCCGACAAACTTCGGAATCTGGGTGTTGGCGTGCTTGCCGGTGAGATTGTCCTGTCGCCGCGAGAACGGGCCGACCAGGTCCTGGTGATTGAAGCGCAGGGCGATGTCGAGGTACTTGCGTTCGCCGGTGAGCCCATAGAGATTGGCCAGGGCTTCGTTCATGCCGCCGTGTTCGTTGCCCAGCATCTTCTGCATCTGCGCTTCCGAAAGCCGCCCGTTTCGGCCGATGGCCCAGTCGCCGAACTTCCTGGCGAGGTCGAGGGCCTGCGGGTTGTCGCAATAGACGTAGGCGTCGAGCAAACCCGCGTAGATCTTGTGCAGCGTGTAGTACGGCGCCCAGACCTGTTTCTGCGCCTCCACGCGATCGATGAATTCCTCCGGATACGCGCTCAGAAAACCCGAGCCCAGCCTGGCCTGGACCTGGGCCAGGCCCGCGACCACCGCCTCGACTTTGCGCCTGAGTTCAGCGTCGCCGGCGCTGGCGTGCATGAGCGCGCAGGCGGTCAGATAATGCCCCACAAAATGGCCGCGCACCTCGCACTTGGGCTCCTCCCAGCCGCCGAGCGGTTGAGCCGCCGAAGGCAGGCCGGCGTTCAAACGGAACGCATGCAGCAGGCGGTCCGGTTCCAGGGACAACAGATAACGCCGGTCCAGCTCCATGGCGCGCCGAAACGGGCCGTCCAGCAGGCGAACGTCCTGGAGCGCAAACGCGCGGACCCGGAGCGGGAAGGCCGGCTCGATCTTCACCTTGGATCCGGAACTGGCCAAAGGGTCGCCGCACGCCAGCCAGCCAGTCCCCGCGCCCATCCAAAGCGCCGCCGCCAGTTTCAGCCAGCCTCCCGAAAGAAATCGTGTGGGGTTCATGTTCGTATGCGTCAGCCAAATCCGTCAAAGAGCGTTACCCCCTGATAGCCGGATCGATCGCTGCGCGCAAGTCAGATGCGAAGGCTGAATTCTCGATTGCACGGTGGAAGCGGGGCCGGTATCTATGGCGCGGATGCGTATTCGTCAACGGCCGCCAGGCGCGAGGGCGGGAGGCCGGGAGGTCCTCCCGGGCGAATGGGCCTCGGTCCTGGCGGGCGTGGCAGCGCTGGCGCTGCTGCTGTGCGGCTGCAAGCCGGAGGTCTTGGAGGCGCCGCTCCTGCATGAGATCGCTCCGGGCGTGGCCTACGCCAATTATCGGCTTCCGGATGTCCCCTGGTCGATCCACCTGGTGCGGGTGGAGTTGTCCCGGACCAACTTGGGGATCGAAAGCGTTCATGCGCACGGTACGAGCCTTGGGCTGGCTTCGCTGAGCGAGCAGGTGGCTTCGCTGGAACCGGGACTGGGCCAGCCGGTGGCGGCGGTGAACGGGGACTTCTTCCAGACATGGGGCCGGCCCTACGCAGGCGAGACGCGCGGCCTGCAGATCGCGGGCGGCGAGCTTCTGAGCGGACCGTCGAACCGGGTTTGCTTCTGGGTGGACGGCCAAGGCCGGCCGCGAATGGGCCGGGTGATGTCGCGCTTCACGGTCACATGGCCTGACGGCAGCACGAACGACTTCGGACTGAACGAGCTGGTTCATTCGAACCGGCTGGTGTTGTTCACGCCGACGCTGGGCTGGTCGTCCACGGGCACGACCAACGCATTCGAGCTGGTGCTGGAACAGGCGGACCCGCACCGGTGGCTGCCGCTGGCCCTGGGTGACACGGTGGCTGCGCGGGTGAGGGAACTGCGGCCCGGAGGCAACACTCCAATCACCCCCGAAACGCTGGTGCTGGCGGTGGAAGGGGCGCGGTCCTGGTTTGTGCCGGCGGTGGGGCCGGGCGATGTCCTGCGACTGTCGCTGATCACCGAGCCCGACTTGAAAGGCGTCAGGACCGCGCTGGGCGGCGGCCCGGCGCTGATCCAGAATGGGCGGCGCCAGCCGACTCCCGAGCCCATGGGTTTCGAGAGGATGGCCTATGACCTCGCTTCGGCCATCGAGCGGCACCCGCGGACCGCCATCGGCTGGAGCCGGGACCATCTCTGGTTGGCGCTGGTGGACGGACGGTTGGCCTGCCTGTCGGCGGGGATGACGCTGCAGGAGTTGGCCGGCTGTTTCGAGGGGCTGGGCTGCACCGAAGCGATGAACCTGGATGGGGGCGGCTCGGCCACGATGTGGGTGCAGGGCCGCATCCGCAACAAGCCCAGCGACCGCCAGGAACGCGACGTTGCCAACGGCCTGGTTGTGGTTCAGCGTTGAATACGCGCCTCGAAATGGGCGTCGAGCCGTGATACGCTGACGGATCTTGTTGGGCCTCGCGGAGAATCCGGGCACAGGATTGCCCGGACCTTGCCCGACGGAACACCGTGGTCCGGGCGTGGCCGCCCATTCGGCGCAACCTCGGCAGATCGCACAGAATCGATGAACACTGAAAGCAGAACCGCACCGCGGCCATCGAGCCGGCTTGTGGATCGGGGCCGCGCTGGCGGCCGTTTCCTCGTCGTCGCCGTGCTGACGACGGCCTGGGGCGGAGCGGTTCCATTCTGCGCCGGCCAGGCCGCGCCCGCGGCGCCGGTCACGGCCTCGACCCACAAACCGGCGGCGCCGGCGGACCGGGGCTACACCTACAGCCATCAACAGGTGGACCGCGTTCCCTGGTCGATCTATGTCGTCAAGATGTCGCGAGGGCGCCCCGGGCTGGAAATCGACACGCTGATGGGCCATGGGACGGCGTTCGGGATGGCGACCGTCTCGGAAATGGTGGAGCTGATGCCCAAGACTGCGGGCAAGGCGGTGGCCGCCATCAACGGCGATTTCTTCAACGAAAGCCGGAGGTACCCGGGAGATCCGGACGGGCTGCAGATCGTGAGAGGCGAGTTGGTGAGCGCGCCCCACCGCACGCGCGTGTGCTGCTGGATCGACGCGCAGGGCAACCCCCACCGAACCAACGTTCTGTCGTTGTTTCACGTGGTCTGGCCCGGGGGCACACGAACGCAGATCGGACTGAACGAAGAGCGGGGCTACAGCGAGGCGGTGCTTTACACGGCGGCGGCGGGGCCCTCGACCCGGACCTACGGCGGACGCGAATTGACGCTGGTCGCGCAGACCAACAGCGGGTGGCTGCCGCTGCGCATCGGGCAGAGCCACCAGGCGGTGGTCAAATCCATCAACGACAGCGGGAACAGCCCCATTCCGCGGCAGTCCATGGTCTTGTCCATCGGCCCCCACCTGCTGCAGCAAATTCCGCGGCTGGCGCCCGGCGCGGTCATTGGCATCGCCACCCTGACAAGCCCCAATCTGGCGGGCGCCCGAATGGGCATTGGAGGCGGACCGACCCTCGTCGCCGCGGGCAAACCCTGGCGCGCGGGCGGCTACTTTCAAATGCGTCATCCCCGATCGGCCTTTGGCTGGAACAAGGATTACTTCTTCCTGGTGGAAGTGGATGGCCGGCAGCCGGGCGCGGCGGGCATGACCTTTGCCGAGCTGTCGAACTACATGATCAGCCTGGGCTGTGAAGAGGCGATCAACCTGGACGGAGGCGGCTCGACGACGCTCTGGGTGGATGGACGCGTAGTCAACAGCCCCAGCGAGGGTATGGAGCGTCCGTCGGTCAACGGCATCGTCGTGGTTCAACGGCCGACCCAGTGACCGCGCCTGGCGGGGCGGGGACGCCGGGCGATGGCGAAGGCCCCGGCGGCTGGCAGTCCTCGCACCAGGCGGTGGTGCGCCCGCCCACGGCCGCGCGACGCAGCGGCGTTTTGTGGCGCGGACAGATCCCCCGATCGGACCAGCGTTCGTGAAACAGCCAGCCTTTGGGCGGCTCGGCGCCATGACGGCCAATGACCTCGAGGGCCCGGCGGCTCACCCAGCGGATTTGACGCCACAATCGCCTTTGCTGCGCTTCATTCACCCGCCCGGCAGGCAGGAGCGGATGCAGCGCGGCGCGCCAGAGAATCTCGTCGGCCATCCAGTTGCCGATTCCGGGAAAGCCGTCCTGCGCC
>JAKLEJ010000085.1 GCA_022711695.1 Verrucomicrobiota bacterium
CGGGAAATCGCGCCTTGAACCCCGCCTGCCCTCGGCCATCATGGGTCCATGACATCGCCGCGTTCGCTCTTCATCCATCGCCCCTGGAATCTCGCTGGCTTGCTCCTGTCGCTGGCGGTTGTTGCCGCGGCGGCGGCGGAGGCCGCCCCCCGGGCCTTCGTGCGGGTGAGCCCGCGCGATGCCCGCTACCTGGAGCTTTCCGACGGCCGCCCCTATGTGCCGGTGGGCCTGAACCTGATCGCCCCCAATACGCGCGACAGCGAGGGGCTCGCCCGCATGGACGAGTGGATCGGCCAGTTGGCGGCCAACGGCGGCAACTTTGTCCGGGTCTGGCTGAGCTCGCCGTTCTGGGACGTGGAGCACGAAAAGTCCGGCGTGTATGACGAGGCCAAGGCGGCGCGGATCGACCAGTTGCTGCGGATGGCGGAGCGGCGGGGCGTGCGCGTCAAACTCACCCTCGAGCATTTCCGCGAGATGAGCGCAACGCCGCGGCAGCGGTGGGCCAACAAGCCGCTGCACCTGGTCGCCCAGGGCGGGACGGCCACGAACATGGCCGATTTCTTCGCCGGCGCGGCCAGCCGGGCTCGATTCACGCGCAAGCTCGAGTGGTTTTCGGAGCGCTACGGCGGCGAGCCGGCCGTGTTCGGCTGGGAGTTGTGGAACGAAGTCAACGCGGTGGCCGCAAGCCCCTCGGTGTTCATGCCCTGGACGGAGGTCATGCTGGCCGAGTTGCGGCGGCTGTTTCCCCGCCACCTGGCCCTGCAAAGCCTGGGCAGCTTCGACACCGCGTCGGTGCGGGAGCTTTACCGGCGTCACAGCCTGCTGCCGGGGAACGATCTCGCCCAGGCGCATCGGTATCTCGATTTGGGCGCCTCGCTCGAGGTCTGTCACGGCCCGGTGGATGTGCTGGCCGCGGACGCGGTTCGCGAACTGCTCGGCTTTAACCCCGGCAAGCCGGTCCTGCTGGCCGAGAGCGGCGCGGTCGAGCCCCGGCACTCCGGGCCTTTCAAACTCTACGCCCGCGACACCCAAGGAACGATCCTGCACGATGTGTTGTTCGCGCCGTTTTTCGCGGGGGCGGCGGGCGCGGGCCAGATTTGGCACTGGGATGTGTATGTGGATCGCCACCGTCTTTGGCCGCACTTTGGGCGTTTTGCCGAGATTGTCAAAGACCTCGATCCCCCGGCGGAACGCTTCGAGCCCATGCTCCTGGCGCATCCGCGGCTGCGACTGTACGCCCTCAAGGGGCGTCGCACAGTCCTGGTATGGTGCCGGGACAGCCGGAACACCTGGCAGAGCGAACTCGAGCAGGGGCAGGCCCCGGAAACGATCGAGGGGCTCACGCTGGACCTGGCGGCGCTGGCCGACAACGCCACGCTGGCGGCCGCCCGCTTCTACGATCCCTGGCAGCAACGCTGGGGCTCGGTGAAGGCCAGCGGCAGCGCCCTCACCCTGCCGCCGTTCGCCCGCTCGCTGGTGCTGAAGGCCGTCCGGCCCGAAGCCGCAGCCCGCTGACCCGGAGTCTTTCCGGGGGCATTGGGCGTGGGGCGCTCTTCGTGCCGCAGCGGTTCGGGCTGGGGCGGGCTAATAGAGGAGATATTTGAGGCGGCGTTCGCCGAACGCGCGCAGCCCGGCAGCCCAATTCTCCTGAATCTCGGCGACGGTTCTGCCCGCCCGAATGGCATCCAGGGCGATCTCGTCCCGGAGCAGGCGATTGGCCTTTTCCAGGTCGAAATCGTCCGGGTGGTTTTTCTGGATGGCCAGGGCCAGGGCGAGTCCCACGTCCACGCTCTGGAGCACGGCGCGGTTGGTCAGTTGAATGGACACGCCCGAGCAAGCCTTGTCCTTGAAGACGCTCGAGGCGGGCGTGAAACGGGCGGGGCTGAACTGGACGCCCGGCAGCCCCGCGGCGTTGAGCGCTGCGGCGAGCTTCTCCCCGTCGATATAGGGCGCGCCGACGAGTTCGAAGGGGCGGTCGGTGCCGCGGCCGACGGACAGGGCAAACTCGATCAGGCCGACGCCCGGGTAGAGCGCGGCGGCGCGCATGTTGCGCATGTTGGGCGAGGGATTGACCCAGGGCAGGCCGGTGTCCTCGAACCACATCGAGCGCGACCAGCCCTCGAGGGGGATCACCTGCAGGCGCGCTTTCCAGCCGCGCTCTTCGTTAAACATGCGCGCCAATTCGCCCACGGTCATGGCATGCCGCAGCGGGATGGCGTGAAACGCGGTGAAAGACGATTCGCCCGAGTAAACATTGCCCTCGACGGTCAGGCCATTGATGGGGTTGATCCTGTCCAGGACCACGAACTGGAGGCCGGCTTTGGCGGCGGCTTCCAGGCACAATCCCAGGGTGGAGATGTAGGTGTAGAAGCGGCAGCCGATATCCTGGATGTCGAACACCAGCGCGTCCAGGCCGGCCAGTTGGGCGGGATCGGGGCTGCGCCGGCGGCCGTAGAGGCTGTAAACCGGCAGGCCGGTCTTTTCGTCCACACCGTCATCGACCTTTTCGTCAAGCTGCCCGCGGATGCCATGTTCGGGGCTGAACAGCGCCTTGAGCTGAACGCCTGGGGCGGCCTTGAGCAGGTCGATGGTGGCGTGGCCCTCGCGGTCGCGCCCGGTGTGGTTGGTGATGAGGCCGATCCGCAGGTTGCGCAGCGGGGCGTAGCCCTGCTTCTTGAGGGCGTCGATGCCATTGAGGACGGCGGTGGGGGCCGGTCCGTTGGTGCTGGCGGATGCCGTCTGAGCCAGGTTGGTGCGCGCCGGCAGAGCGCCCGCCACGTTGGCGAAATCGAACCCGCGCACCGCCTCGGCGGCCAGGGTTGCCAGGCGCGTCTGCAGCGCCCGAACGTCGCCCTGGCCATCGGGATGCACGCGGTTGGAGAGGAAGATCAGGAAAGTCTTCGAGAACGGGTCGATCCAGATCGAAGTGCCGGTGAAGCCCGTGTGGCCGTAGGAGCCCAGCGGAAAGACCGTTCCCCGCCGGCTGTAGCCGGTGTCGATGTCCCATCCCAGGCTGCGCCGCCCCGGGATGGCCTCGGGAGTCTGCACCGTGGTCATCAGCCGGACGGTGTCCGGATGCAGGACGCGGATGCCTTCCAGTTCGCCGTCGTTGAGCATCATGCGGGCGAAGCGGGCCAGGTCGGCGGCCGTGCCGAAGAGGCCGGCATGGCCGGCTACCCCGCCCATGCCGCGGGCGGTCGGATCGTGCACCGTGCCGCGGAGCGAGCCCGTGGTGGGGGCGATCCGCGGACGCAGTTTGCGGGGCGGCAGGTAGGCGGTTTCTCGCATCTTGAGAGGCCCCATGAGGTTCTGGGCCACAAAAGTCTCCAGCGGCGTGCGGGCGACGCGTTGCACGATCTCCCCAAGGAGAATGAAATTGATGTCGCTGTAGAGGAAGACCGACCCGGGCGCGGAGACCACCTTTTCCTGGCACGCAAAACTGAGAGCCGAATTGGGGCCGTCCACGCTTCGGCCCAGCCCCGAGCGCAGGCCCGAGGTATGCGTGAGCAGTTGCCGGACGGTGATGTCGTCCTTCCCGTTCCTGCGGAACTCGGGGATATAGTCCTGGACACGGGCGTCCAGGCGGACCTGGCCGCGCTCGGCCAGGAGCAGGATGGCGGGGGCCGTGGCGAACACCTTGGTCAGCGAGGCCAGGTCGAACACGGTGTCCTCGGTCATGGGCTCGGGTTCGGGCGCGATCGCGCGCAGGCCGAAGGCCTGATGCCAGGCGACCCCGCTGCGCTCGACCCAGACCACGGCGCCCGGCAGACGGTTCCCGGCCATGGCGTTGGTGATGACCTGGCCAATTTCGGCAAGTTTGTTGGTGTCGAACACCTCGCTCAACCGCGCGGCGGGGGCGGCGGCCAGGCCGGGCCGCGCGCACAACCCGAGCAGGACCAGCAGCCAAAGAGCGCCCGCGGACAACGCCCGGGGAAGAGGACCGGCGGCCTTGAACAAGTTCATGGGCCGTTACGCTAGCCGAGCGCACCCGGAAAAACAGGAAAAAATGGCCGGAGCGCATCTACGGTTGAATCCCGGGCCGGAACAGGGCATGTTGGGCGCCGGATCGCGGGAACGTCCAAACGAAGATGGCCGTGAAAACCAGACTGCTGCAGGCCCACGAGCGGGCCACGCGCGCCACGGGAGTGCCCCCGGAGGAGATCACCATCACGGTGCTCTACCTGTTTTTCGGCACGGTGTGGATCGTGGGAACGGACCAGTGGGTGGGCCACGTGATGCTCGACGACTGGTACGTGGTGGCGATCCAGTCCACCAAGGGGCTGGCCTTCGTCGTGGCCACCGGCCTGCTGCTGTTCCTGACCCTGCGGCGCAGTTTCATGCGCCGTCGGCGCGCCGAGGAAGCGCTGCACTCCAGCTACCAGCGCTTCGAGTTGACCGCGCGCGTGGCCACGGACGCCATCTACGACTGGGACGTGGCCACCGGGAAGATCTGGTGGAGCGAGCCATTCCACGCCCTGTTCGGCTACGATCCGCAGGAGGTCGAGCCCAGCTTCGACTTCTGGGTGCGGCAGCTCCACCCGGAGGAGCAGGCCGAGGTGGCCCAAAGCCGCCAGGCCGCGGTCGAGGGCGACGCCGACACCTGGGCGGCCGACTACCGTTTCCAGCGCAAGGACGGCAGCTACGCCTTTGTGCAGGACCGCGCCTGCGTGGTGCGGGACGACTCGGGCCGGGCCACGCGCGTGATCGGCGGGATGAGCGACATCACCGAGCGCAAGGAAAACCAGCAGAAGCTCGAGTTCTCGCAACGACAATTGCGGGCGCTGTCGGCGCGCCTGCAGTCCCTGCGCGAAGCCGAGCGCGCCCGGATTTCACGCGAGATTCACGACGAACTGGGGCAGTTGCTGACCGCCCTGAAAATGGACCTGCGCTGGATCGAGAAGCGCATCGGCGAACGCGAGGACGATCCGGCCCTGCTGCCGGTGCTGGACAAGACGGTGGAAGCGGGCGAGGTGGTGGACCGGGCCATCGTGACCGTGCAGGAGATTTCCTCGGAGCTGCGGCCGGGGGTCCTGGACAACCTGGGGCTGCCCTCGGCCCTCCGGCACGAGGCCGCGAAATTCCAGGAACGCACCGGCATCCAGTGCGACGTGCGCGTGCCCGAGGAGTTGCTGGGCCTGCCCCGGGATCCGGCCACGGCCCTGTTCCGAATCTTCCAGGAAACTCTCACCAACGTGGCCCGCCATGCCCGGGCCACCCGCGTCACGGGGGAATTGCGGACCGAGGGCGACGAGACCGTCCTGGAGGTCGCCGACAATGGCCGGGGCATTTCGCCCGAGGCCCTGTCCAGCCCCAAATCGCTCGGGCTGGTGGGCATGCAGGAGCGCGCCCGCGTGCTGGGGGGGACGCTGCTCGTGGAACCCCGCCCCGAGGGCGGCACGCGCGTCGTCCTGCGCCTGCCTCGGGCCGCCAACGACCTCAATTTCTGGGAGCAGATGCAGATATGACCCGAATCCTGATTGTGGACGATCACGAGATTGTGCGCCGGGGGCTCAAGCAGATCCTTACGGACGAGTTTCCCCAACTGCACGTGGGCGAGGCCGGCGACGCCCGCCAGGCGCTCGAAGCCGTGCACAAGCAACCCTGGGACGTCGTCCTCCTGGACATCAACATGCCCGGACGCAGCGGCCTGGAGGCGCTCGAGGATTTCAAGCGCGCCCGCCCCGGCATGCCGGTGGTGGTGCTGAGCGCCTTCCCGGAGGCCGATTTTGCGCTGCGCTCGCTCAAGCTGGGCGCCTGCGGCTACGTGAGCAAACAGAGCGCCTCCGACGAACTGCTGACGGCCATCCGCAAGGCGCTGGCCGGCGGCCGCTACATCACCCCGGCGCTGGCCGAGAAGCTGGCGGCCAACCTGGCCGGGGACTTCGCCGCCGATCCTCACGAAACCCTGTCCAACCGCGAACTGCAGGTCTTGCGCCTGATCGCCACCGGCAAAACCGTCAAGGAGGTGGCCAGCCAGCTCAGCTTGAGCGAAAAAACCGTCGGCACCTACCGAACCCGCATTTCCGAGAAGATGGGGCTGGCCACCAATGTCGAACTCACCCGCTACGCCTTGCAGCACCGGCTCGTGGATTGAGCGGCCGCTTCCCCTGGACCCGGCCCCCGAGGTTTTCTGCGGAAAAAAAGTCGGAAATATTGTAGGTGTTTCGCTTGACAGGTGTGTCTGGAATTGCTGACATTCGTTCAAGGCTTTTCCTAAGTGGCGTTTGCCTTGAATACAGCGTAGGCTTAACGCGTCGAAGGGAAGCAGCGGACCGGGAGAGCAGCGGTCTGCGGCAGAGGGTCCGGAACGGCGGGGCTGGTGGGAAGGGACGTTCTGGAACGGTTCTTTGACTAGACAACAGAGCAATTTGATCGGCGCCGCTACTCGCGCATAGATGCTGACTATTAGGCGGTTCTATCCCACCCAAATCCGCCAGCGCACGGCGCCGATCTTCTTTTGTACCCCTCCGTTTTTCTCTCCAACCGCGGTCTCCGACCCTCTCCGGCGGGCCGGGCCGCCCTTCGACTCCGCTTCACGACGCAGGCTGGGGGACTGACGCCCCGCCTCCGGAGACCCTCCTTCCCAGCGTCGTCCGGTCGCTTCCAGTTCCCAGGGCGCGCTTGCGGCCGTTGTAGGGTTTTCTGCCGATATTGGGGCTGGCGGCTCCCCGACATGGATTTCAGTTTTTGGCTGTCTGGCGCGGTCTGCCCAGCGGTCTTAAGCTGGCGTCGCAGAGAAAGAATGAACCAGCAACCGGCCAAGACCATGGCAACGAAGAGCCCCAGCGAGAAGGTGGGTGTCCTGATCAGCGACGAGTTCAGCCTGGTGCGCGAGCGGTTCTGCTCGTTGCTGATGGAGGACGCGCGGATCGCGGTTGTCGGGCAGGCTTCTTCCGCGGTGGAGATGTGGAGACTGTTCATCGAGCGGCAGCCGGACGCGGTGGTGTTCGATTTTGGAGGAGGCCAGGGCGGAGGGCTCGAGGCGCTGCGGCAGCTTAAGAAGGCCGATCCCGGGTGCGTGGTCATGGTGCTGACCAACCACCGGGGAGACGAATTCCGTCGGGAGTGCCGCCGCCTGGGCGCGGATTTCTTTCTCCACAAGGCCACTGAATTCGAGAAAGCGGCGGAGGTGCTGGGGCGACTGCCCTGCCGCGTTCAAGCCCGGCGCGCCGGCCCGCCGGTGGTGGCCCCCGCCTCCGCGCGGGTTGCGCATGTTCCGGCCGAACCGGTTTCACCCGAAAAACCCATGCCGACGCCGAACTGGCGTTCCGCGGCCAACCCCGAAAGGGAGGTCCTATGAAAAGCAACCTGAGCAGCCCCGGGCCTGTCAGAGCCCCCGCCGCGATTCGCGGCGGTCCTCCGGTGAGCGTGGCGCATCTGGGCCGCACGCCCGCGCGGCCTCCCAGCCATTGTTCCCAGGCGCCCGCCGCCGAGCCCCGCCCGGCCCTGCGCCCGCGCTTGCGCCCGGCCATCGAGGCCGCCGATCCGGATATCGTCTTCCGGCTTTATGCGCGCGAGATCGGGCGTCTGCGTTTGCTCGAACCTCATGAAGAAGCGGAGCTGGCGCAGCGCATTCGCGAGGGCGACGCCGCCGCCCGCGAGACGATGATCAAGGCCAATCTGCGGCTGGTGGTCAAGATCGCCCGCGACTTCGATGGCTACGGACTGGCCCTGCTGGACTTGATCAGCGAGGGGAACATCGGCCTGATGCGCGCGGTGGAGCGCTACGACCCTGCCAAGGGGGCCAAGCTCTCCACTTACGCCTCCTTCTATATCAAGCAAGCCATGCGTCGCGCCATTGCCGACCACGGGCGGCTCATCCGGCTGCCCGTCTATGCGCAGGAGAAGCTCATGGACATCAGCCGGGCCGAAACCCGCTTGCGCGAGCTGTTCGGGCGCGCCCCCACCGACGAGGAAATCAGCGGCGAGATCCGTTTGCCGGCCGTCAAAGTGCGCCGGCTGCGGACGGCCGCCCTGCCGCCCACTTCGCTGGACGCGCCCCAGGACGAGGGCGCCGACCACACGGCCGCCGAGATGGTGGCCGACGAAAACGCCCACGCCCCGGACGAGGATCTCCGCCAGGAAGACACCGCCGGGCTGGTGCTCGAGCTGATGCAAAACCTGCCGCCGCGGGAACTGCAGATCATCCGCCACCGCTTCGGTTTCGAAGACGGAGGCGAGAAGACCCTCGAGGAGATCGGCCGGGAGATGGGCCTGACCCGCGAGCGCATCCGCCAGCTCCAGAACAGCGCGCTGCGCAAGCTGCGCACGCGCATGACGGCCCGCGAGTCGGTGGGGTTGGCGGCGTAGGCTGGGCTCATCAACCCGGCGGCAGCGCCCCCGGGAACCCTTGCTGGCGCAGCGCCTCGTAGAGCACCAGCGCCGCGCAGTTGGCCAGGTTCAGAGACCGGGCCATGGGCTCGAACATGGGAATGCGCAGCCAGCGCTCCGGCTCCGCCTCCAGCAGCGCCTTCGGCAGTCCCGCCGTCTCCCGCCCCAAGACCAGGCAATCGTCCGGGCCGTAGCGAGCCTCGGCATAGTGCCGGGGGCCGCCTGACTCGATGAACCAAAGCCTCGCGTCCGGCGCCACCGACTTCCGGAACGACTCCCAGTCCGGCCACCGCCGCCACACCACCCGCTTCCAGTAGTCCATTCCCGCCCGCTGCAATTGCCGGTCGTCCAGCCGGAAGCCCAGCGGCTCGATCAGGTGCAGCGCCGTCCGCGTGGCCGCGCACAGCCGGGCAATGTTGCCAGTGTTGGGCGCAATCTCCGGCTCCAGGAGCGCGATGTTCATGGCCGGTCCTCGGCTTCCACCCCGCCTTCCTGGAGAAACGCGCCCGGGCCAGCCCCGGGCCCGCCCTTCGCCCGGCGCCGCAGGGGCGGCTTGCGTTGCGGATCGGAGGTGGTTTTCATGGTTGCCCTGGGAGCCGGCGAGAGAGTCGGGCTATTCGTCTTCCGGCGGGGGCGTGGCTTGCCGGGTCGGCTTCGCGGAGTAGAACACCTTGCAGAGCACCAGCCCGTGAGCGGGCGCGGACATTCCGGCCTGCCGCCGGTCCCTGGCGGCGAGCATCCCCCGGATGTCCCCCGCGGCAAAGCGGCTGCGGCCGACCTGCACCAGCGTACCGACGATGCCCCGGCACATTTTGTAGAGAAAGCCGTCGCCCTCGATGACGAAAGTCAGCAGGGGGCCGCGGCGGCGGATGTCGCAGCGGCGCAGGGTCCGCAGGGTGTTCTCGACCCGGTAGTTGCGGTTGGCGGCAAAGGACCGGAAGTCATGGCAGCCGACGAAGAGCGAGGCGGCGGCGCGCATGGCGGCCAGGTCCAGCTTTTGCGGCACGTGCCAGGCCAGCCGCCGCCAGAGCGGGTTCATGACGGGGTGGTTCCAGACGCGGTATTGATACTGT
This sequence comes from Verrucomicrobiota bacterium, assembly GCA_022711695.1. Taxonomy (GTDB): domain Bacteria; phylum Verrucomicrobiota; class Verrucomicrobiia; order Limisphaerales; family JACRJZ01; genus JACRJZ01. The sequence goes on from JAKLEJ010000085.1 coordinate 9,405, forward strand.
TTGCCGGCGGCGTGAAATCGGGCGTGGAAATCGGGCGGGCAGCGCCGGGCCGCCACCACCCGGATGTCCTCGGGCAGATGCGCGTTGAGCGCCAGCCGCAGCTTGCCGGCCGGCATCCGCAACACGGTCCGCGGGAGATCCGCGTGCGCCACCATCCCCAGCGCATGCACGCCGGTGTCGGTCCGGCTGGAGCTGTGCACCCGCCCGACGCCCGGAAACAGCCGCCGCAACGCCTCCTCGACCTTCTCCTGAACGCCCGTCCCTGTCTTTTGCGCCTGCCAGCCGGCATAGGAGGCGCCCTCGTAGGCGATGGTGAGCTTGAAGCGGATCGTTTCCATTCGGTAGCGGCGCGCCCGCAAAGGCCGGTCTTCAGAGTGGCGGACGGGGAGGGATTTGAACCCCCGGTAGGCGTAAGCCTACGCCTGATTTCGAGTCAGGTGCCTTAAACCACTCAGCCACCCGTCCAGCTCGGCTGCCCTCTTCATAGCGGAAAGGCCGCGCCGCCGCAAATCCTAATTCGCGCCGGATTCGGGTCTTGACACACCCTGCTGCCGCTTTGAGGATTCCACTACAGGGACGCATGCGTCCTTCAAACGAAGTCGCGTCCGTATCGCCACAATGAAACGACATCTCGAATCGACACGTGAAACTGTCCGCGGCGTCCTGCTGGCCGCCCTTTGCCTTCTGAGCCCGGTGCTGGGCTGCCTGGCGGCCCCGGCCGAGGGCCCCCTTCGCGTGCCGATGCGCCTGCCGGAAACCAACGCCTTGCCCTCGGGCATCAAAGAGCGGGTCCTGGGCCCGGTGGCGACGCGGCCGCTGATGATTGTGCGCAGCGCCACCAGCAACGGCTGCCGCGTGGCCATGGCCGCCAGCAGCCGCGGCGGTCTCAACGTCATCGTCGATGGCCGCCCCAGCCCCGATTACGAGGATATCGAGCAGACCGGCCCCGTGTTCAGCCCGGACGGCAAACGGATCGCTTACGCCCTGACCAAGGACGAAAAATGGTTTATGTTTGTGGATGGGCAGGCGGGGCCGGAGTGCGAGGGGGTTTTCAACCTCACCTGGAGCCCGACCGGCGAGCGTTTTGCCTATGAGGCGCGCCGCAAAGGCCGGCACACGGTCATCCTGGATGGACGCGCTGGGCCGGAATTTGAGGGCATCGCCAAGGACAGCCTCGTGTTCAGCGGCGACGGCAAGCGGTTCGCCTATGGGGCGCTGGAGGGCGAGCACTGGTTCATGGTGGTCGATGGGGTGCGCCAGCCCAACTGCGAGGCGATCCTGAGCAAGAGCATGGGCTTCAGCCCCGACGGCAAGCGCTTCGCCTACGGCGCCATCCAGGGCG
>JAKLEJ010000086.1 GCA_022711695.1 Verrucomicrobiota bacterium
GCAGCGGGCCAGTGTTTGGCGCAAGCGCCCGGGAAGGCTTTCGAGGACGGACGATTCGCCTGGCGCGCGACCGGCCCGCTGATCGACGTCGGCCCGGGTCGAAACGCTGCCGACCCGCACGTCTCGATCAAGGACCCGACGTTTGTCCGGCACGAAGGGCGTTGGCAGCTCTTTGCCACCGCGCGCATGAAATCGGGCAAGGTGGACATCGAGCACCTGAGTTTCGCGGACTGGAAGGAGGCGAACCAGGCCGAACGCCACTTGCTGGGGCTGCACGACCAGTATTATTGCGCGCCGCAGGTCTTCTATTTCACGCCGCACAAGAAATGGTACCTGGTGTATCAACTGGCCGAAAAGACCCGGCAACCGCCCTTCGGCCCCTGCTTCTCGACGAGCGACGATGTGGGCGATCCGCGCTCGTGGAGCCCGCCCCGGCCCATGGTCACCAACGCGCCCGCCAAACCCAAATGGCTCGATTTCTGGGTGATCTGCGACGACACCAAGGCGCATCTCTTCTATACGTCGCTGGACGGCAACATGTGGCGCCGCGAAACCCGGAAGTCCGAGTTTCCCTACGGCTGGTCCGAGCAGCAATCCGCCATCCGCGGCGACGTGTTCGAGGCCTCGCACACCTACAAGCTCAAAGGCCGCGGGCAATACCTGACGGTGATCGAAGCGCAGGGCGCGGGCCGCCGCTACTACAAGGCTTACCTGGCGGACCGGCTGGAAGGCCCCTGGAAGGGTTTGGCGGACACGCTGGCCAAGCCCTTTGCCGCCCATGGCAACACGCGCCAGGACCCCGAATGGACCACCAGCATCAGCCACGGCGAACTGGTCCGCACCGGGGTCGATGAAACCATGGAAGTGGACCCGGCCCGGCTGCAGTTCCTCTTCCAGGGCGCAAGCGATGCCGAGTATCGGGGCACGGGCTATGGCGGGATTCCATGGCGGCTCGGGTTGCTCGAGCAAACCCCGTAGCCCGCCCGTCTGCCCGGTAGCCGAGCGCACGCAGCGCCTCAACCGGCCTTCGGCCATCCTTCTCCCCGCCAGGCGGGGAGAAGGATGGCCCAAAACCGCACATCAGCAAGCGCCTGGCGCTCTCCGCTCTTTAACGACCGGGCTCCTCAAGTTGCGTGCCAATCGCTGCTGGGTCCATTTGCCCCGCCGGCCGCAGGCCGGCTCATCTGAATCCGCATCGCACGTGTTCGCAGTCCCCTTGCGCGTTCGAGAACGCCTGAGGTTGGCTAGACAGGGCGACTTACGGGCGGATTCAGGGAAGGCTTTTTGTCTTGAGCAGGAGGGGCGGGGGCGGACATCCTGCGCCACGCACGCGCGCAAACTGCCATGGCATTGTTGCATCTGAACGAAGAGCAGGTCCGAACCTGGACCCTGGAACAAAAGGACCGCTGGTGGCTGGAGAACGTCTGGCGCGGCGACATGCCCCAGCTCACCATTCGCTCGGCCCTGACCGGGATGCTGCTGGGCGGGCTGCTGTCGCTGACCAATCTCTACGTGGGGGCCAAGACCGGATGGACGCTCGGCGTGGGCATCACGTCCGTCATCCTCGCCTTTGCCCTGTTCAAGGCGCTGTCCCGGACCGGCCTGGCGCGGGAATTCAGCATCCTCGAGAACAACGCCATGCAGTCCATCGCCACCGCGGCGGGCTACATGACCTCGCCGATGATCTCGAGCCTGGCCGCCTACATGATCGTGAACAACGTGCGCCTGCCGGTGGCCACCACGATGGCCTGGACGATGGCGGTCGCCGGGCTGGGCGTGCTCTTCGCGTTTCCCCTCAAGCGCCGCTTCATCAACGACGAACAGCATCCCTTCCCCGAGGGCCGGGCCGCCGGCATCGTCATGGACGCGCTGCATCACGGCGAGGCCGCCGCCGGCCTGCTCAAGGCCAAGCTGCTGGTGATCACGGGCGTCGGCTCCGCCCTCTTCAAGTTTTGCCAGAGCGAGCCCCTCATGGCCAAGCTCAAGCTCGGCTTCCTGGCGATCCCCGAGTTTGTCGATGGCTGGATTTACAAATGGTGGACGCTGCGGATCGGGGGAGTGGACCTGCGCGAGCTGACGGTGCGGCCGGACACGGACGTGGTGATGATGGCGGCCGGCGGCCTGATGGGCATCCGGACCGGCGTCTCGCTGCTGGTCGGCGCGCTGATCAACTACCTGATCCTGGCCCCTTGGATGATCGCGGTCGGGGACATCCATCCGAAGATCGTCGATGGCGTGGCCCGCTATGGGTTCCGGCCCATCACCACCTGGGCGCTGTGGGGAGGCGTGGCCATGATGGCCACGGCTTCGCTGTTCGCCTTCTTTGCCAAGCCGCAGATTCTGATCGGGGCCTTCCGGGGCTTGTTCCGCCGGCGCAGTCCGGAAGCGGCCCGGGATCCCATGCGGGACATCGAGCTGCCCATGAAGGTGTTCGTCATCGGCATCCCGCTGGTGGGGGCGCTGGTGGTGTTCCTGGCCTGGCGGTTCTTCGGGGTGAGCCTCCTCATGGGCATGCTGGCAGTGCCGCTCGTTTTTGTCTTCACGCTCATCGCGGTGAACTCGACCGCCCTGACCTCGATTACGCCCATCGGGGCGATGGGCAAGCTGACCCAGCTCACCTACGGCGTGCTGGCCCCGGGCAACATCAGCACCAACCTGGCTACCGCCTCGATCACCGGCGAGGCCTCCAGCCACGCCGCCAACCTGCTCATGGACATCAAGCCGGGCTACATGCTGGGGGCCAAGCCCCGCCAGCAGGCCATCGGCCATGTGCTCGGGATTCTGGCCGGCGCGCTCGTGGGCGTGCCGGTCTTCTATCTCGTGTTCATGCAGAGCGGCCCGGCCGAGATGATCAAGGACCAGTATCCCTTCCCCGCGGCCATCGTCTGGAAGGCGGTGGCCGAGCTGCTGACGCAGGGCGTGTCCAACCTCGAGGTTTCGGCGCGCTGGGCCGCGCTGGTGGGGGCTATCCTGGGGGTGGGCCTCGAGATCGTGCGCATTTCCACCCGGAATCGGTTTCCCCTGTCGGGCGTGGGCATCGGCCTGGCCACCGTCATTCCCTTCAACACCTGCCTGGCGATGTTCCTGGGGTCCTTCTTCTTCTGGCTGGTGGAGAAGTCGGTCGGAAACAAGGAATCCCAGACGCGCCGGACGATCGTGCAAAACCAGGAGCCCATCTGCGCCGGGGTGATTGCCGGCGGGGCCATCATGGGCATTCTCGTGATCGTGCTCGAGAACTTCCTGCTGAAGTCCGCGGGCCACTGAGCCCGCGCTTCTCGTCGGTCCATTCAGAGCAGCAAAGGCGAGCAGAGCGGCGGCTGTCGGCGCTCTTTCCTGCGCGGTTCTGCCGGGGAAGACTCCGAGCCCGGCGCCGGCGTCTCAGGCGATGACGCGGGTGCCCACCCGCTCGCCCAGCACCACCCGCCGCAGATTGTGCGGCTTGAAGAAGTTGAAGACGATGATGGGCATCCGGTTCTCCATGCAAAGCGAGAAGGCGGCCGCGTCCATCACCTTGAGTTGCTGTTTCAGCGCGTCCAGGTAGGTGATCTCCGAGTAGCGCCGGGCTTTGGGATTGCGTTTGGGGTCGCAGTCGTAGATGCCGTCCACCTTGGTGGCCTTGAGCAGCACCTCGGCGCCGGTTTCGTTGGCGCGCAGCGCCGCGGCGGTGTCGGTCGAGAAATAGGGGTTGCCGGTGCCGCCGGCGAAGATGACCACGCGCCCCTTTTCCATGTGGCGGATGGCGCGGCGGCGGATGAACGGTTCGGCCACCTGGGCGACGGTGATGGCGCTTTGCACCCGCGTGGGCACGCCCATCTTTTCGAGGGCGTCCTGCAAGGCCAGCGAGTTGATGATCGTGGCCAGCATGCCCATGTAGTCGCCGGTGGCCCGCTCGATCCCCTTCTGGCTCCCCGGCAGCCCCCGGAAGATGTTGCCGCCTCCCACCACGATCAGCACTTCCACTCCCAGCTCGCGCACCTCGCGCACCTGCTCGGCCATGCTCCGCAGGGCCTCCGGGCAGATGCCGTTGCCGCCCTCTCCGCCCAGCGCTTCGCCGCTGAGCTTGAGAAGGATTCTTCGGAACCTGGCCTTGGGTTTGCGTTTCGTGTCCGGCATGGGCCCATGCTTTAGCATTCGCCCTCCGCGGCGTCAACGATTCCCGAATCCCCGATCTGCGCGCAAGTCGCCCTCGCTGGCCAACCTCAGGCCTTCTCGAATGCGCAAGGGACCGCGAACGGCTGCGATGCGGATTCAGCGGGAGGGGGGAATCACGGGCTGGGCATCAGGCAGATTCGGACCGCCGTCTCGCGGTTCAAATCGTCGATCTGCCGGCCCAGATCGGCCCCCCGGGCCTGCGCCTCCGCCAAAGGCAAACCCTTGTCGAGCCCGGGGCGCTGGTGGCCGGTCTCGGTCAGCCAGGCGTCCCGCAGCACTCGCTGCCGCTCCCCCACCAGCCGCAGGATTTCCCGCGCGCGCCGGGTCGTTTCGAACTCGGGATAACGGCGCGTCGGGATCGGCTGGTCTTTCAAACTCACGATGCCCATTCGCTTGCCGTCGGCCTGAAACTCGAACTGGCCCGCCGGCGCATTTCGCAGCAGGAGCGCGTGCTCGAACACAAAGCCGGGGCTGGTGACGGTGCGGTCGGGGTAGGCGCGGATGACGCGCGACGCCTCGAGCGGCATGGGCGGGGCGGTGTGCCACGTCAGCTCGATTCCCCCGTTCGTCTTGACGATCTGGCTCACCTGGCCGATTTGCACGACCCGCCCTTCGGCGAAATCGACCACCGCGCGGGCCGACACGGTGGAAACGCCCAGCCCGCTCAAGACTTCCTGGGCCATGACCCAGTGCCCCTCGTCGTTGGGGTGCACGCCGTCGCCGGCATAGCGGAATTCGGGCTGGGTTTGACGCCGCGCCGCCAGGGTGGATTTCATGGCAGTGTGGATGTCGATGACCTCCCAGCCCTCCGCCCGCCGCTCCATCAGCCAGGCGGCGTAGCGCGCCAGCACCTCATCGTAACCCGCGTAGGGCTGCGGGTAAGCGTCCAGCCCGGCCGGCAGGGTCCGGCTGCGAATGGGTTGCGCGTCGAAGGCGGCCGGAGTGAGGTGGATGAGCCGCGCTCCATGGGCTGCGGCTCGGGCCCGCAGATGCCGGATGCCCGCCTGGAACCGGGCGAACCGTTCCTCGCTGAAGGGATGGTAGATGCCATCGTTCATCCCGTAGCACGCCAGGAGAATCTCGGGACGGGTCTTCGCCAGCACCCGGTCCAACCGCTCCGCCAGGTCGGGCCGCGGAAACGCCCCGCCCGCATGGCCGGGCTCGGACAGGCCCGAGACGGTTTCGCTGGGCAGGCCGAGGTTGAGTATCTCCCAGGAGCGTCGCAGCGGATGAACCCGCAACGCGGTCTCGACCATCGCCACGTACTGCCCGCTGTAGGTGATGCTGTCTCCCAGGAAGAGCACCCGGCCGGGAACGGGCGGCGGGGGCGCCGCCGCCGGCTGGCGCGGGGGATGGGACTTGCAGCCGCCGCCGGCCCATCCCAGGCCGGCCGCCAGCGCCAACAGCGTTCCCAGATGGAGCAATGATCTCATGGTTTTCCTAATCGCACGCGCGCGTAGCCGATCGCGGCGCCCGCCCCTTGCTGAATGCCCAGCAGATCGATTCGGTCGGAAGGCGGCGAACCCGCTCTCGGCGTGGCCGTGAAGAACTCGGTGAACGGTTTCCGGAACGGGATGCGCCGCGCTGGACCGATCGAGCCGTCCGCTCGCACCTCCGCGAGACGGTTCTCGGAAAGCGGACGCTTTGCCGAATCGGCCCCGCTCACATGATAGATCACGAACAAGCGGCCATCGGGCGTCGCGTGGAACCGTCCCCGGCCGGGTTGCTCGTGCGATTTGCCCTCCTCGGCTTCGGCGACGGTTTGGCGCTGAAGCACCTGGCCCCGGCGAAGCACGGCCAGCTTGAGGCTGTGCCGCTGGACCTCCCCCGGGTAGAACTTGTCGCGCAGGCGTTCGTCGAGCGCGCGCTCGGTCCAGAGCACGCGCACGCGGTCGTCGGGCCCGATCCACAGGTCGCCCGGCAGGATCCAGCCGCAGGTGGCCTCGCGGCTGGCGATCTCCACCCAGGGCTCGAACCGGCCCGAGGCGATGTCCGGGCTCCAGGTGTAGAACAGCCGCCGGAAGTCGTAGTCCCACTCGCGCCCGGTGAGCTGCTTCTTGTAGGCGCGCCACGCCGGATTGGGCTCCACGATGTCGCTCACCCCGCAGAAGTGAACGGCGCGGCCTTTCAGCGCCACGTTCGGGTAGCACACGCGGATGGGCTGTGGCTTGGCATACTCGGCTCCCCAGGGCCAGGCCAGCCGCCCCTGCGCCGACCATTCCCCCTTGCGGTCCAGGAACGCCCACTCCGCATGCGTGTAACCGATGTTCTGAAACAGGATGAGCTCGCGCGCCGGGCCATCCGCCGCGAAGCTGCGATACGAGTGCTCGCTGAACTCGGGACTCCCGGACCACTTGGGCAGGAGCGCCTTCTCCGGTTGACGCGGATTCCGGGCCGCGAACGGCACGATCTCGGGCCGCGCCGGCCCTCCGTAGGCCGCCGGGTTCGTCATCAGCGTCGGGTTGCCCGAAACATGCAGTCGCCCGTCTGGAAACACCGCCAGGGGCGCGGGCTCGCGGGTTCTTCCGGCCAAGTCGGTCCACACCTTTTCCCAGCCGGCCGGCCCTCGGCGGAAGAGCATCCATCGGCAGTTGTTCAGCGGCTTGGCCTCCTTGAGCGTCTCCAGGCCGGTGGCGAACACCTCGTCTCCAATCCGTCCCAGGCAGGTCGAGCCATGACACCACATCGGGCCCGCGCCGTTGTCCGCCGGCTCATAACGGTAAACGTCTTCCTCGATCTCCACCGCGGGCTCCAGCTCGGGCGGCGAGGCTGCGGCCAGGCGGCCGGCGCCTGAGACGACAAGACAGGCGATCGACGCCGAGGCTGCGAGCCAGCGCGGGATTCCGCGAAGCAACTGCCGATTCATCGGACTCATCGGTTGTTCCCAGCTTCCCCCCTCCGCGCGTTCTCAACAAGAACGAACTGCCCCTCCACCATTCCCTGTCCCACGTGGGACAGGGAATGTTTCCGGCGGGGGGCTTGGGTCCTCGAAGGAGATTCAAGTGACAGCGGCGGGCGGGTGAGGCACTTTGGGGGCATGGACGACGGCAATGCAACCGTGGAGAGTCGGATGAGAGAGGCCGCTACAGCCGGCTGAGCATGAGAGACGCCCAACACTCGCTCGAAGACGGCAGCGGCGGCTCGCAAGGGGAGACGCCCCGGCACGAGATCGAGCGGATGGTGATGCGCCTGAACGACTGGTTCACGGAAAACCACCATCGCGTGCCGCGGTGCTTTGCCTGGAAGCGCTTCCGGCGCGAGCGGCACACGCCCGTCTTCAGGGCGGTTCGAACCACCGCCCTCCGGGGCTGGACCGCGGCGGACCTCGGCCGCCTTTACCGGGTGGCGCGAGCCGAGGCGCGGAGCGTGGAGGACGGCCTCGAGATCCCGGTCGAGCTGCTGGTGGCCGACAAATCGGTGGGCGGCAAGTTTCTGAACGCGCGGGAGCTGATGGATTCCGCGCGCGGCGTGTTCGCGGACCGGCATCTGTGCGGCCGGCTCAGTCCGCGCCTGTGGTGGTTTTGGCTGCACTACGACGCGCTGGTCGAGGAGATGGAAAGCTGTGTGAGCGGCATCCGGATGAGGGTGGACGCCGCGACGCCCGTCGAACACAACCAGCGGCGCGTGTTCGAGGAATTCACGGCGCCGCTGGTCAATGGCCAGGAGACCGCCTTCGGGAGCGGCTGCTTCTTTGTGCTGGAATACGCCGAGCCCCAGGGGGCGCGCGCCCACTGGCGGTACAGCGTCATCCGGGACGGCGAGCCGCTGGTGGCCTCGCAGGTGCTCCAGCCCCGGCCGATCTATCACGAGGATCGCCTGCTGGCCGTGATCAAGCGCGTCAGCGACACCTCGGTCACGTTGAGCGTGTTGACCTCGGAGGGCTGAGGGGGGACGACCGCCGCCCCGGCGCAAGCCCTGGCTTGTCGCAGGGAGGAGCCAGCCCTCGATGCGCCCACCCTCCGGCGCGACCCGCGCTCAGGCGGGCTTCTGGGTTTCGAGCAGGGCGTTGACGCGCGTCATGACCGCAAAGGCGTCGGCCACGTAAAGCACATCCGCCTTGCCGCGAGCCCAGCCGCAGTTCGGGTCCAGGCTGATGGCGCGGCGCTCGTTGATGAAGCGCCAGCCCACGGTGTGAGGCTCCTCGCCATGGCAGCAGGTGGAAAGCCCCTTGGGATGCCGCGGCGTCGAACCCGTCTGGCCCACCTGGTTGAGGTGGGTGAGGAAGGACAGCACCGCCTGGCCCTCGCCGCCCAAGTCCACCAGCGACTTGCTGCTCCCCAGCGAGGCGCGGGTGAGCTGGAGGAACCCCCGAATCAGTTTCTCCGCCTCCGGCACGTGCGTCTGGCCATCCGCCTGCTTCTTGGTCCAGCCGGCCCCGGTGACAAACAGCAGCCGGGCGTCCGGGCGGATCGTCTGGGCGTCGGCAGCCGGCACGCGCAGGCCGGTCACCTGGGTCCGCTTGCAGGAGTCCGGCAACGGAATCGCCACGGCTTCCACCGCGGCATGGCCGGCGGCAATTGGCGCGGCCGGCTGGCTGCCCGGGTCGATCAGGATGAACCAGGGTCGCTGCGCGCGCGACAGTTGCGCCTCCATGCGCTGGCGGTAATACCAGCGGTTGATGGCCGGTTTGGCGCCGTCAGTCGAGACGCCAGTGACGTGGGTGTCCACGCGTCCGCCCAGGCGCTGCGCCACGCCGGGCAGCACGCGGTTCCAGCGCGACGTCGCCGGCGCCACCACCAACGTGGCCTGGGCTGCCCGGCAAAGGGCCTCGGCCGCGGCGGCGTCGCTGGCGTAGCGCGACTGGCCGAAATCGGGGCCGGACACCGCCAGGAATCGGCTCGCGCCGCAGCCGGCGATGGCGTCAGCCCCGGGCTGCGTCGTTTCGCCGACCAGGGCCGCCGCGAATTGGACGCCCGGAAGGCTCTTCTGAAGCCCCTGGCACACGCCCAGGGCCTCGAGCGCGGGTTTGCCGAGCGAACCGTCGGCTTCTGTGTGAGCAAGAAAGAGAATCGTTTCCATAGCTTGAACGAAAGGGTTGGTGTGGGTCTGGTTGTCGCGGGGGGGGCCTATTGCTTGAGCCAATCGACAATTTCGCGCGCGATCTCCTCCGGCGAGGCGTCCTTGACGATGCGCGTCTCGCGCTGCTGCCGCGGCAGGGCGACGCTGGCGAAAGTCACGCCCTCGGTCCCGGTCTTCACGGCCTTGGCCCGTTGCAGGGCCGGCATCACCGTGCGCATGTTGGTCATTCCCACCTGGGGATTGTTTTTGGGTTCCGGCAGGTTGCCGGTGGCCCAGCCCAGCAGGGCCGGCGGCCCCGCGCAGCGCGAGACCTGATGCCGGCCGCCTTCGATCCGCTCCAGGATTTCGAACGACCCGTCCGGGTTGACCTTGAGCGCGTCCACCCCCTGGAACTGGTCCACGATGCCCAGCCGCTCCCCGACCATTTGCATCGTCGCTCCCGCTCCGCGCGACGCCGATTCCCATCCCCCGAACACAAGCAGCCGGGACTTGTCCAGGCCGGCGATCCCCTGGATCGCCTCGGCCAGCGCCGCCGCCGTTTCCGACGGGTCCGTAAATCCGTTTGCCGGCCCGTCCAATGCCGCCAGCTCGAAGGGGACCTTTTGCGCCACGGTCATCATCACCTGCTGCAGCTTGGCCTTGGGCCCGAGGCTGACGAGGTGGACTTTGCTCCCCGGGAGCTGACGCGCCAGGTTGGCGGCTTCGTAAAGGGCATGGCCGGCCCAGGGATCCAGCACCGCGGGCAGGATCATCTCGTTCTTCAACGCCGGCCCGGCCGGCCCGGTCACCGGCTCCAGGGTCTGGAGCGGGTCCGGCACGATGCTCCCGCAGACCACTATCTGATAGCTATTGCTCATAGATAAAATCGTTTCCCTAAATACCCTCAAAAGAGCGCCCCGAAAGCAAAGCATTTTTTAGCCCGCTCTTCTCGTCTTCTCGCCAAGTGTGGATGCGACGAGAGCCGGCATCGACCGGGAAACCCGGAAGACGATCAGGCAGGGAGAGAAGGTCGGGCTCGAACGCGCATCCCTCCCGTGAGAGATTCGGGCCGGGCGCGCCGCCGCCGGCGGGCGGGCGGGATGCGCGCGGCGAGCCGGTGCGGCGGATCGGCGCGGCTATCCTTTGATCCAAACCGGCACCGGCTGGGCGCGGAGAAAATCGTCCATTTGGCGGGCGGCCTGCAGGCCCTCGGCCACCGCGCGGACCACCGTGGTTCCGCCGTTGACCAGGTCTCCAGCCACAAAGACGCCCGACCGCGATGTCTGCAATGTGTCAGCGCGGGTCCACACCAGGCCGTCGTCGGTCAGGCGGACCCCCGGCAAGGCCGCCTTGAGATCCTCCGAAATCGTCTGGCCGAGCGCTTCGACCACGAGATCGGCAGGCAGGA